>DATHSU010000028.1:0-3086 GCA_035463895.1 Ignavibacteriaceae bacterium
TAAATCCAAAGGAAGCTGATTAAACAAAAATCAAAAATTAAATAACTATTTCCTGGATCTTTTCAATGAGATTCAGATAAATATTGAAAATGAAATGGAAAAAATTTCTCTTAAAAATATAATTGATAATATAAATTCAAACTAAATATATGAGGTTGTTATGGAGTTCTTAAAAAGATTAGGTATTAAAGAAAAAAATTATGGAGCCAGCACAGGTACAAAATGGCTGGAAACTACCGATCAGGGTGAGTTGAAAATTCATTCACCAGCTACAGGGGAATATATAGCTTCAGTTTATCAAGCATCGGAAGCAGATTATGAAAAAGTGGTTAAAACTGCACACGATGCATTTTTAAAGTGGAGAATGATACCGGCGCCAAAGAGGGGAGAGATTGTAAGACAAATCGGGAATCGCTTGCGTGAATTTAAAGAGGACCTTGGAATGTTAGTTTCTTTTGAAATGGGAAAAAGCCTGCAGGAAGGTTTAGGCGAAGTTCAGGAAATGATTGATATATGTGACTTTGCGGTTGGTCAATCAAGACAATTATATGGTTTTACAATGCAGTCGGAAAGACCGTTGCACAGAATGTACGATCAGTATCAGCCGTTGGGAGTTGTATGCACTATTTCTGCATTCAATTTTCCGGTTGCAGTGTGGTCCTGGAATGCAATGATAGCAGCGGTTTGCGGTGATACAAATATCTGGAAACCATCATCGAAAGTTCCATTGTCAGCTATAGCTTCGCAGAATATTATTGAGCAGGTATTGATTGATAACGATGTTCCGGAAGGTGTGTTTACTCTTATTGTTGGAAGAGGTGCAACTATAGGAGAGCAAATTCTTAATGATAAAAGGATTCCATTAATTTCTGTTACCGGTTCAACCAGAGTGGGGAGACATGCCGGAGAAGTAATAGCAAAAAGATTTGGAAAAGCAATCCTCGAGCTCGGCGGAAACAATGCCATAATTCTGACTCCGGATGCTGATTTAAAGATTGCTATTCCCGCAGTAGTTTTTGGTGCAGTTGGTACTGCCGGTCAGCGCTGCACAAGCACCAGAAGATTAATTATACACGATACAATATATGATAAAGTTAAAGAAACTTTACTCAAAGCATATAAATCATTAAAGATAGGTAATCCTCTTGATCAAAAGAATCACGTTGGTCCGCTGATTGATAAAGGAGCAGTAAAAGAGTTTACAACGGCATTGGAACGAGTTAAAAAAGAAGGTGGTAAAGTAATATACGGTGGCGAAGTGCTTGAAGGTGAAGAATATAAATCCGGCAGTTATGTTGTGCCGGCATTGGTTGAAGCTGAAAATCATTACGAAATTGTTCAGGAAGAAACTTTTGCTCCAATTTTATATTTGATGAAATACAAGGGCGACGTACATAACGCAATTGAATTACAGAATGGCGTAGTTCAGGGATTATCATCCTCAATATTTACCAATAATTTGAGAGAAGCTGAAGCATTTCTATCTCCGGAAGGATCAGATTGTGGAATTGCCAATGTGAATATTGGAACATCCGGCGCTGAAATCGGCGGAGCTTTTGGAGGTGAAAAGGAAACCGGCGGTGGAAGAGAATCCGGTTCTGATTCCTGGAAAGCTTATATGAGAAGACAGACAAATACAATAAACTACGGTACAAAGCTTCCGTTAGCCCAAGGTATTAAGTTTGAAATCTAGATCGGAACTCAATCTAAAATTTATATTCTTACTTAAGCAATATCAATTGTAACTAATAATTCAATAAGTTTGAATTTATTTGGAAAAAGCAGGACTAACACTCCTGCTTTTTATTTTTCTAACCGTAAAACTTACTATTCTTTTCATTTTGACATGTAATTAAGTAAAAACGCTCTTATTTGTAACTTATTTCCACTTTCTATCTTACTAAATTATACTTCATCAACATTGGCTTAATATTTGGACAAACCCATAAAAATGAAAAATCCAATGCTTGAAATAGATATTAGAAAGTTAACTTCCTGCGGATCTGATTGGGAAAGCAATCAATACCTGCTTTTAAGAAAAATTAAGGAATGGCAAAATCAGCTTTCGCAGAATATCGTATACCCTGTTCTGCAGGAATCAAAACTAGTTAAAGATAAACTTGATGATCTTCTTCTGGAAAATATTAGCTCTAAGAGCTGGCTGGAAAAAGAGGTAAGAGGAATTCTTATTGAAGACCAGATAATTGTTCAGGATAAGGCAAAGCATATAAGCACAGAGCTTGATAAGCTTATTCACTATGTAGAATGGGCAATTGAAAATGTTGAGTGTATAATAAGAGAAGCGGCCATACTTTTTAATTTTATAAAAGATGATATTCAGATTTACCGTCTCACAAATGAAGATAAATTCCGGGGTAAGGGTTATTTTGTAATTCAGGATAATAAGAAAGAAGTTGTAAAGATCTATTTGTATGAGATGCTGATAAAATGGTCAGATGATAATCCAACTGAAAATGTAGAGTTTACTCTTTTAAGATCTATTCCAAACCTGCTTTTAGATTGTTCATTAGAAACATTAATGGAACAATTTGTTCAGCATTCTCAAAAAATGTATAAGCCGATGGTTTACGTTTGCAAAACAGATCTCGATTTTCCTTTTAACGAAACAATGCTGCCCGCACTTAAGGAAAAATTAATTAGAGAAATATCCGGCTGATCTAACCAATCTTTTGCAATATAAAGTCAGCAAGAATATTTGCTGATTCCTTAAGAATAAAATCTTTTTCATCATCTTTTTCTTCTGATAATTCACCCTTTTCAAGAAGCTTTAATCCCTTAGCTTTACGTAATTCGTTTTCTCTTTCAAATTTTCTATCCTCAGCTTCCTGTTTTTCTCTTTGTCTTTCAGTAAGATTAAGGGAATACCTGCTTGTATTTCTGTTAGCCCTGTATTCTTGAATGTCTGCAAGCATTTGCTGATACTCAATATTGTCATTCATCCTGTTTAAGTGTTTTTCTTGAAGATTAGGAATGATTTCTGCTAAGTCAGCATACATATTATAATCAGTTGGATCAATCTGATCCCAGGGTAATGCATTAGTCTGTGAACTTTCTCCGAATTCATC
>DATHSU010000029.1:0-1881 GCA_035463895.1 Ignavibacteriaceae bacterium
GTGGCTGATGAATCATATATACAGCTTACACTTGAATTAGCCAAAAGAGGCATTGGAAAAGTCAGTCCCAATCCCCTCGTTGGATGTGTAATAACAAAAAATAATAAGATAATCGGTGCAGGTTTCCATACAAAATACGGTGATGATCACGCGGAAATAAATGCTATCAATTCTGTTCAGGAAACTCTTGAAGGTTCAACCCTTTACGTTAATCTTGAACCGTGCACTCACTATGGAAATACCCCGCCTTGTGTTGACAGGATAATAAAAGAAAAAATTAAAAGAGTTGTAATAGGCACACTTGATGTAAATCCGCTTGTAAACGGTAAGAGCATAAAAAAATTGAAAGATGCCGGCATAGATGTTAAAGCAGGGCTGCTTGAAAAAGAATGCATTGAACTAAATAATTTTTTTTTCAAGTTCATCTCTAAAAAACTTCCGTATGTAACTCTTAAAGCTGCAGCAACTCTTGATGGAAAGATTGCAGACGTGAATTCAAATTCTGAATGGATATCATCATCAGATTCAAGAAAATACGTTCATTCATTAAGGAATAAATTTGATGCCGTTCTCATAGGGGCAAATACAGCATTGATAGATAATCCCCAATTAACAGTAAGACATATTGATGGAAGAAATCCCTGGCGAATTATATTGGATTCCAAACTAAGTTTACCGATTAACCTAAAGTTATTTCAGAAGAATTTTGATAAAAGAACATTTCTTGTAATAAGTGAAAACGGTCTAAAGAAAAAACGGAAGCTGCGCGAACTTGAAAAACTTGGTGTAAAAATCATCACTGTTAAAAAGCAGGTTAATAATAAAACTGATCTTAAATTTTTGTTAAAAGAGTTAGCCAAACTAAATATCACTTCGGTTCTTGTTGAAGGAGGAAGCAAAATTTTTACTTCCTTCATAAAACAAAAATTATTTGATGACCTTTTAGTATTTATCAGTCCGAAGCTGATTGGTGATGGTGTTCCTGTTATTCAGAACATTGGAATAAACAGTATAAAAGATGCAATTAATCTAAAATTGAAAAGTTGTGATGTCATTGGTGATGATATTGTTGCGGAATATGTATTATAATAAATGATGTTATTTTAATTCATTAAGTAATTTCTAAATCAATCGGAGAAAAAATGTTTACCGGACTTGTTGAAGAAAAAGGAATATTGATAGATAAAATTCCAACCGGTGAGGGATTTCAATTCACCATAAAAGCACAAAAAATAATGGATGATCTGGAGATAGGCAGCAGTATTGCTGTAAATGGATGCTGTTTAACAGTTGTAAAAAAAACAAAGGATTCATTTTCAGTTGACACAATTGAAGAAACACTGAAGAAAACCAATCTTGGCGTTCTTAAGCAAAATGAAAATGTTAATCTTGAGCGTCCCCTAAGGGCCGATGCACGGCTTGGCGGACATTTTGTGCTCGGACATATAGATACAATTGGAAGAGTTGAAGATTCAAAGGAACTATCTAATAGTCATTGGATGACAATTTCATTCAAAGAAGAGTTCAGGCATTATCTTATTTACGTCGGTTCAATAGCAATAGACGGTGTAAGTATGACTGTTGCCGAGCTTAAAGATAATACTTTTTCGGTAGGAATAATTCCGCATACCTGGAAGGAAACAATTTTTGCCGATAAGAAAATCGGTGATACGGTAAATCTTGAATTCGATGTGCTCGGTAAATATGTTGAACGAATTATGGAAGGTAAAGATCCTTCCGAACTTCAATTAAAAAAATATTAAAGTGAAAAAAACTGAAGAAAAAGTAATCAGGTTTATTCAATCACAATCGTTGATTGATAGAGGTGATAAAGTTCTTGTCGCTTTGAGCGGAGGACCTGATTCAGTTTTTCTTCTTCAT
>DATHSU010000030.1:0-6499 GCA_035463895.1 Ignavibacteriaceae bacterium
AACACTTTATAAAGACGGCGTTTACTATGTTAAAGTGCAGTTTAAAAAGACAATTAAAGATCCCGCAAGAACAAAATTATATTTTGAATTTAACGGAACCGACAGATGGATATACACGAAGGATGATAAATCAGATCCGATAGTTGTGATAATGAGTAATAAAGATTATGATGCCTTTTCGTTTACTGAAAAACAAAAACACTATGATCTTCCCGTAAAATGGTCCTCACAAAATTACTGGACAAGGTATGACGGAGATATAAACAAAGGCGACAGGTTTGAAAAAGTTTTTAAGGATGTTCAAAAGCTAAAGCCGTTTGGCGATTCAATAACCAAGCCTGATAAACATTTGGTATTTTCAATGGATGATATTGTTCTTACCGATTCAGATTTAAAACCAATTAGCCAACCCGTCGGTTCATATGAGGCGGCCATATTAAATTCAGAATTTGCAGTATATAATCCAGATACAGATAATTTTAAAAGTTATTATTCTAAAAACGGTATATCAGTTACTCATGAATTTCAGTATTTACGTGTACCGGCAGCAGAGGAAAATTTAAGGGGAGTTATAATAAAACATAATGCAGCCAGTGTTACTTTCAAATATAAACTATTTGTTGTTTTTGAAGACAGAGTTCCAATTACTCATGAATTAGCCGGTTATCGAGCTGCAGTTTTTGAACACAAAGACAGGTGTATTTTAATTAAACGATTCCAACAACGCCATCTTAGGGATTATCATAATATTGGAAGATTTGATTCTTATTTACTACGGGATTTATATATAAATGACAACAAAGAAAGAGTTTCATTTATATTTAACTATTTTCGATGGCATTTAAGAGGTGCTAATCCACCAACTATTAATCAGCAATGGATTGATACTGCTATTACAAATTTAACAGATGAATGGAATAATAAAAGTGAAAACGAACTGGTTTCTTTGATTGGAAAAAAAGGTGATAATAACTATAGAATTTATATACGATTTTATATTGAACAGGTGCCCTTTGCGGAAAAAGAAACTCTTGTTAATGTAAACCCTTCAGGTACAGGTAGAAGTAATATGGGTAGGGATGAAGGAAATATAAAGATTAATGAACATGAAAGAAATACAACAACCAAATCATTTACCGGTGCACATGAATTTGGACACGCGGCTAGTCTTGATGATGATTATATCGAAACTGTAAACTATTGTTCATATTTTCGGGTTGGTTTTTTAGATTTTAAACCTGGTGGACCCTTCAATCTGGATAGTACAGCAATGATGAAAACCAACCAACAAGTAAGATCAAGATATTATTGGCACTTTGCAACCTGGATGTACAAAGAATTTGTAAAGGGTGAAAAAATCGAGTTTACTGTAATCAGAAAGAATAAAGATGATTTTGTAATCCCTCAAAATCCTTCTGATACATCTGATCCGCGTGACTTTTCAAAGGATTCAAATAATTATATAAACCATCCTTATAAATTTGTGCGGAATACAAGCAATTCAAAAAGCACACAAACATATAAAGGTAAGTTTCATTCTTATCTTTATGTACTTGGAAAGGATGAGTATAGTAAAGGCGGGTTATATGGTACTACAGAATTCACTGGCTTAATGGTCGTAATAGTTAATATCTTTATAGAATCGTGGGCAGGTAATCCAACATTACTGGATATTTACAACAGATTGATAAAAATTGAAACTGATATCAATTCAAATTTTTTGAAAAAAAATGGCATTCAAATAAAAGGCAACAAACCTTTTGATAAAACATTCATACAGGTAGTACCCCGTTTTTTAGTCAATCATTATTCTTCAGATTATACTACTGAATTTCCAACCGTCACCAACGCAGATTTTAATGCTAACAGGGATTTTGCACTTGGTAAACCCGAGGGATCTAAGCATTTAATTGTTAAAATTATTTCTGGAGATACATCTTTTAATATTACTAAAAATCCTCCTGAATTAAGTATTAAGAATAATAATACTGAACTACGGAAATTCTGGAAATATTTTTCACATACCTTAGGTCTATCTTTTGGTGCGACTTTAAATGAAAACAATTTTGGAGTAAGTGATTTTGTCCCGGGCGGAATTGTTAAAAAAATCTAGTTTAATTGCAGTTCTATTCGTTTCTGGACTTATTATTTATTTATATCCAATACAGGATGAAAAAATGAAAAACAAATTTTATTATAATTGGTTAGCGCTTGGTAACCCGAAAAACTTTTATGCCGAGGAATATGATGTTATAGAATTCAAAAGTTCTGCAATATTTTCTGAAAATAAAGAAGTGGATATACGTGCCGGATATTCTTGTAAGTATGCTAATCAATTACGAAACAACAATTTGTATTTAGATTTTAATATTAACAAAAAACCAACCATTACAGTTAAAAAGGCAACTGATTTCTTAACCAGATCTATTTATAACTGCGCCGAGAATTTATTAGTCGAGCATCATGGCGCTTGGATATTGTATAATTCTAAAGTAACAGAAAAAATCACTAATGGAATGTGGGATAATAACGGCAGCACTTTTTTTTGTTACATAGATGGATTTCAATTTTTTGACAATGTATTACAGAGATATAATCTCAAAGGTCAATTATTGAATAATTATCATTTATTTGGCGGCTCAGATCTGAACCATCATGATATAGTTTGTCTTAATGATTACATAATTTCTGCAGGATACTTATCCCAAAACGCATTCGCGGGTGATGGATTACCTGGTGATTTGAAACCTGCCGGACAACTTGAAAGCTTTAAATTAACTAACGAACTAAAAACGCCCAATCCTGATGAGAACTTATCCCCAGACAATCATAGTTTGCTTGCATTTATACAAGAGGAACCCTTAATTCCTGTATATTTAACAGATTTTATTATTCAAGCATTAATAAATAAAATTGTAATTACAGACTATGATCTTAAAATACAAAAAGTGATAGAGGGAGAATTCATTCCTCTTGCAATTTCTTCTGATAAAAACTCCCATATATATATGGTAGCATTATTTGACGAGGAAATAAAATTACTTTCCTTCGATATTTATGGTAATTTATTCTTTTCAAGTAAAACAGGAATCAACACTAGTAAGCGTTTCTATCCACCATCCATTGCTTCAGATGGTGGTATTTACATAGTTTCCGATAATTCTATTGTTGCATTCAGTCCTTCAGGCGAACAATTATGGACCAGATTTTTTAATAATCCGCAGCATAAAGAAGTATATCAGATATTATATAATAATATCCTGATCATCACTTACGATAAAACAGTTACATCATTTAGTTCTACAGGTGACACTCTGTTCAATTTCATTGATATTCAGAGCGTTATAAATACTCCACTTATTAGTAGCAGAGAGAATAACTATTTTGTCGGAACTGATTCAGGAATATTTGAAATTATATTTAATTAAAATTTATATAAACTTATTTTGATATTTCCCGATATGCCCGACCACAAAGGTAAAACTAATAAAAAGACTGAGATTAAACTCGAATCCGATATTAACAGAATTATCTGGACAGCCGGAACCGGCTGCCCGGGTGGTAAAGTAGGATTAGAAATTGAAACGCAATTTGTCGGTGTTAACTCTGAAATAGCTGTTGAGATTTCTGATAAATCAGGGAAAAAATTTGACACCATAAAGAAGAAAATCTATGGTAACAAATTATGGTTTGAGATTACTGTTCCCGAAAAGGCAAAAGATGAATTATACGCAGAAGTAAAACTATCCAAACATGGAATTTCAAAAAAATCCAGAGGATTGTATTTATTTCCTTTTGTTGATATAAAAAATCTGAAATGGGATAAGCAAGAAGCAAGGCGCGGCGATATTCTTAAGCTTACTGCAGATATTAAAGGACTTGCTGACGGCAATGAAGTAGAAGTACAAATCTGGGAACACGATTCTGATATTGCACATGATCTTGTAACTAAATTTCCAGTTACAATCAGAAATCAAAAAATTGAAGCCGATTGGGAATTTGAATACGTTGAGGATACTGATGATATACCGACACAGGAAGAAAGTGAAAAAGGATATCAGTGGCCCGAATATTTTTTCAGAGTTGTTTGTGCGGGTAAGTCTGCTGATTCGGGTTTATTGAAGTTTAAGGATTGGGTTGAGATTGAAGTAAAAGATAAACTAGGTATTCCAATTACGAATAAAGATTATAAACTACTTTTTCCGGATGGAACAGAAAAACAAGGTAAGTTAACTGAAGAAGGTAAAATCAGAATTGAAGATCTGCCTCCCGGGAAAATTAAATTTCAATTGGTTAAGAACAAAAAATGAGTGACGGAACAACGCTTGTTGATAATTCAGCAATCGTTTCGAGTGGTAATTTCGAAACGATTTTAGTTGAACCAGAAAATATTGTGTCTATGGAATTTGAGGATGTACTATTTAATCTGAATAGTGCTGTGCTACTACCATATCGTCCACAACAGGAACAATTAAACAATCGCAGATCCGGCTTAAATATGGCCAATGCTCAGTCAGGTTCTCTACAGCATTTGATAACCGGAATAGGTGTAATTTATTCTGTTTACAGGTTTATTGAATTATTCCCTGATTACAAGATCATCATCGCCGGTCATACCGATACCGCGGGCGGAATTGAGAATAATTTCAGACTCTCTGAATTGAGAGCAAACAACGTGTTATATCTTCTACTTGGTAAAAAGAATGAATGGGCCGATACTTCCTTTGAAAAACATACAGCATTTGATATTCAAGCTATTCTGAAGCATTATAGTGAATACTTAAATTGGAATTGCAACCCCGGTCCAATTGATGGAATAATAGGGAATAAAACAAAAAATGCGTTAAAAAGTTTTCAGGAAAGTTTTAATGCAAGCAGGGTTGATTTAGGCTTAGGCGACTACGGGAACATACCTGTAAAAGAAATTGAGAATAAAAAATTAAATAAAGAAACCTTGGAAGCAATTTTTGGACTTTATATTTATGAATTGTCAAAGATGTTAAACTGCACTCCTACTAATTCGGATTTTGAAAAGTATCGGTCAAGTATAAAATTTATGAAAGATGACTGTAAGATCTTAGCATGCGGTGAATCTTTCCCCATTGCGGAAACAGATCGCCAAAATACCCGATGCCAGGCAAATAGAAGGGTAGAAATTCTTTTTTCATTGGAAGAAGATATCCCAGACTTTGAATGCCTTTCTTCCCGATCGGAAATTTATAGTTATGAAGATTGTCCATTTTACAATCCAGCCAGATATAGAAGAAATTATATTGATCGGCATCAAAATTTTGTTGCAGATATTGAATTGCAGACTGTATCTCCAACGGGTTTGGCATTTGGAAATGTTGACCTAATTCTGCATCATCAAAATGAATTAGTTGAAGATATTGAACTTACAACCGATGACACAGGTTATTGGCGGCGAAATAATATTCCTTCGGGTATATATGATGTATTGTATCCTGATGGCTCACCAGTAATTTATGAATTTGAAGAAGAAGAAATTGCCGCTACTATCGACACTTCATTAGTAAATAGATTTATTTCCCGAATAGTTATTGACAGAGCTTTTGACGAAAATGAACGAAACGAATTTCAGATTCACAGGCAAATTTATAGAAGAACAGCCGGCCAAACTGATGGCACAATAGAGGGGAGAGGTGGTGAATCTGCAAAACCAAGGCGATCGTTATTTTACACAAATGATAATATTGCACTCGCAGCAGGATGGAATTCAGATGGTGATGCTGTTAATATTCCAAAATTGATAGATACTTTAGATGAGTGGCTAAATGATTACTATCCTATAATAAAACAAAGAGGGTATAAGCTAACTATCATTGTTAACCGTACCGTTAAATTATATGATGACCAGAAAAACCTTAAAGGCACTTATACTATAAATAATGATTTGAGAGGAGCATTAGGAGCTTATTCATCCTTTCAACACAGGGATGGACTGTTTCTGGATATGACGAATCATAGTTCTATTATTCAGATAATAGAACACGAGAATGAAATGTTAAATCTAACCGAGCTTATGAATGAAAGTGATGCCCAAAGTTATGGAACTGAATTTGACTCAATGGGTAATAAATTCGATATTCTATACAGAATGCCGGATGCTAATCAATTAGTTTATCTCTGTCTTACAGGCGGCATGGGTAAATTTGAAGATTATACATCAGATGAAAATCGTAATAGAAATATACACCAAAGAAATTTAGCTGTTGCAAACACCATTAGTATTGGTTACCCGGCGTTATTAAGAAATTATATAAGGTCGGTAGAAGCTGCAATGTCAGAAGATGAAATAAGAGCTTTGGGTCCTCCCCCTGAACCATATCAATTTCCTAAACCTATAGGGGCAACTACTGATCAGTACATGGAATTGCTAAATGAACTTAATACAAGCAGTTTCAGAGCATGGTTAACAATTGCTCAAAGACTCGACGTGCTTGCAGGAAGAATACCGGATGGGACATTATTCTTCCGT
>DATHSU010000031.1:0-11656 GCA_035463895.1 Ignavibacteriaceae bacterium
ATCAAAAAAACTTCATGAGGAATTAGCTGAGTATGTTAAAACTCAAAATATTCATGAGGTCTATACTATAGGCAATATGATGAAACACTTTTCCCGAAAATTGAAAAAATATTCGGTAGTAATTGAACATTTTGAATCAAGAGAAGAATTAAAGAAGTATCTTAAAAAAATTAATCTTCATAATTCCATAGTACTTATTAAGGGATCTCGCGGAATGAAAATGGAATATTTTGTTTCACATCTTGAATCAAGAGCTTGCTGATGCTTTATTATTTATTTGATTACATAAATAAACTATATGCACCGCCAGGATTTGATATTTTCAGATTCTTAACATTCAGATCTGCATTATCTGCTATTACAGCATTATTCATTGCATTTTATGCAGGACCCAAAATTATCAAGCTGCTTCAAAAGCATCAGATTGGTGAGGCTAAAAAATCCGATGGGCCGCAGTTCCACTGGTCTAAAGCTGGCACTCCAACTATGGGTGGATTAATTATACTCCTTTCAGTTTTTGTTCCCGTTTTACTATGGGGAGATATAGTAAGTATTTATGTGATACTCATTCTTTCCGGAACCTTATTTCTTGGAATGGTTGGGTTTCTGGACGATTATTTAAAAGTTATTAAGAAATTCCCTAACGGATTGATTGCAAGATATAAACTTCTTGGTCAGGTATTCGTTGGTCTTGTTGTGGGCATTGTAATATACGTATCACCAGAATTTAGCGGATTCAGCACTTTGACAACAGTTCCTTTCTTAAAAAATGTTAATCTGGATTTATCGTATCTGTATATACCGGCTGTGGTATTTATAGTTACTGCAACTTCAAATGCTGTGAACCTTACAGATGGTTTGGATGGATTATCTATCGGTGTTACTGTTATAGTTATGATTGCTTTGGCTTTGCTCAGTTACTTCAGCGGTAATGCAATATTTTCAAATTACCTGAACATAATATACCTGCCCGGTGCAGGTGAACTAACAGTATTTGTTGCCGCAATAGTTGGTGCGGGGCTGGGTTTTTTGTGGTATAACTCTTATCCGGCTCAGGTTTTTATGGGTGATACTGGCTCGCTTGCTCTTGGAGGTGCATTTGGAATTCTGGCAGTCCTAATTAAAAAAGAATTGTTCATTCCAATTCTTGGCGGAATCTTTTTTATGGAGACTATTTCTGTCATAATTCAAAGAGCATATTATAAATATACAAAGAAAAAATATGGCGAGGGAAGACGTGTTTTTAAGATGGCTCCGGTACACCATCATTTTGAAATGCTTGGATGGCCCGAACCTAAAATAGTGGTGAGATTTTATATCATTGCAATAATTTTAGCAGTAGTAACATTAGTATCCTTTAAAATCAGATAATGAATATTCAGAATAAAAAAATAACAATTATTGGAGCTGTTCGAAGCGGAATTGGTGCAGCAAAACTTGCTAAAAGATGCGGCGCAATTCCCTTTGTTAGTGATTCCGGTTATGTTGAGAGTTTAGTGAATTCTGTTGAAGCTCTAAAAAATGAAGAGATAGAGTTTGAAATTGGCAGTCACTCTGATAAAGTATATGACTGCAACTTAATGGTTGTAAGTCCGGGCGTTCCATCTGATGCAGAAGTACTAAAAAATGCCTTGACGAAAAAAATAAAAACTATAAGTGAAGTTGAATTTGCTGCTTCATTTTGTAAGGGTAAGGTTATTGCGATTACAGGCACTAATGGAAAAACTACAACAACTGATTTATGCGGTTACTTGTTTAATTATTGTGGAGAAAAAGCTTACACCGCAGGTAATATTGGTTTAGCTTTTTCAGAAATAGCTGATGATGTTAAAGTGAATGAGTTCGTATCACTTGAAGTATCTAGCTTCCAGCTTGATTTGATTGATAAGTTTAAACCTGATGTCGGTATGATTTTAAACATAACTCCTGACCATTTAAACAGATATGATTATAAGGTTGAAAACTATGCTGCTTCCAAACAAAGGATTTATAAAAACCAGAAAGAAGATGATTACCTCATCCTAAATAAAGACAGTGAATTACTGATGAATCACTGGAAAAAAAGCGGAAGCCAGGTTTACTACTTTACAACAAAATCTAAAGTTGAGAATGGATGTTTTATTGAAAATGGGTTAATAAAATTTGTAATTAATGGTAGTGAGATTTTCAGCTGTAAACGCGAGGATATTTTTTTAAGAGGTGAGCATAACCTGCAGAATGCAATGTCTGTAATAATTGCAGCAAAGATCTATAATCTGGATAATAATAAAATAATAGATGCACTGATAAACTATAGGGGAGTTCCGCACCGTCTGGAACTTGTCAGGGAAATCAACGGTGTGAAATTCATTAATGATTCAAAAGCCACTAATGTGGACTCTGTATGGCATGCATTAAAAAGTTTTGATGAACCCATTTTCTTAATTCTTGGCGGACAGGATAAAGGAAATGATTATTCTCTTATTGAACCTTTAGTGATTGAAAAAGTAAAAAAGATTTATGCAATTGGTTCATCGGCAGAAAAAGTTTTTAACTTTTTCCATAAAAAAGTTAAAGTGGAAATAAAAAAGAACCTGGAAGAGGTTATAAATTTTGCAATAAGTGAAACACGTTCAGGTGATGTTGTGCTGCTTTCACCTGCTTGTGCAAGTTTTGATATGTTTAAAAATTATGAACATCGCGGCGATGTTTTCAAACAGTTAGTTAATCAATTATGATGAAAAAACTAGCGCTTACTGTTTTCTTCGATGTTTTTGCACTTATGCTGCTCGGGCTCATCATTGTAATGAGTGCAAGCAGTACATACAGCGCATTTAAATTTGAGAGCACATTTTATCTATTTAATTCGCATTTACTAAAAGTATTTATGGGTTTATTCTTACTGTTGATATTCTGTTTTATCCCTTATGAAATCTATAAGTATTACAGTAAATGGGCGCTGCTTGCTATGGCTGCTGTACTCATTCTTACTTTAATTTTTGCTCCTAGTATAAAAGGAGCAGGAAGATGGCTGGATCTTGGCATTATAACTGTCCAGCCTGCAGATATAGCCAAACTTGTACTCATAATTCATCTTGCAGCATTAATAGAACAGAAGCAGGAATTTATAAGTGATTTTAAACAAGGATATTTATATGCATTTATTTGGGTAATGTTTATATCCGGTTTGATATTTATTCAACCAAATATCAGTACCGGGGCTTTACTGGTAATAATTTCTTTAACAATACTTTATGTCGGCGGTGCAAAATTCAAACACATTGCTTTATCGAGTTTGTTTTCATTTTTTGTTGTAGGTGGATTTGCAATGCTTTTTTCTCACTCACGTTCAAGAATAATTGGATTTATCAAAGCAATGAGCGATGGTGGTGATCTTAACATACAGGTTAAGCAGGCACTATATGGATTGGGAAGCGGTGGTTTGGCTGGTGTTGGCATTGGCAACAGCAAACAAAATAATTTGTTTTTACCTGAAGCATATGGAGATTTTATTTTTGCCATTCTCGGTGAAGAAATGGGATTCCTAGGATCTGTTATTGTTTTGCTTAGTTATCTGGTTCTTTTTGTTGCAGGAATTCTTATAGCAAAAAGAGCAAAAGATCGTTTCGGCCAGCTGCTTGCTTTCGGAATTACTTTTTCCATTGCTATTTATGCTTTTGTTAATGTTGCGGTTACTACAGGACTTTTGCCTACTACAGGTTTACCTTTACCTTTTATCAGTTATGGCGGTACATCAATTATATTTTTATCGATATCAATAGGGATTTTAGTAAATATAGCAATAATGAATTCAAAGCGGGAAAATGAAATTCAGGTTAACACTGAAAAGATGATTAAGTCTGAGGATTTAAAAAGATGAGTAAGACAAGTAATCCATATCGTTTTCTGTTTGCCGGCGGAGGTACAGGAGGTCATCTCTTCCCTGCAGTGGCAGTTGCTGATGAAATAAAAAGATTACAACCCGAAGCACAAATTTTATTTATAGGAACTAAATCAAAAATTGAAGGTAAAGTTGTTCCAAAACTGGGATATCAGTTTAAGTCTATTTGGATTAAAGGATTTGCAAGAAAAATATCATTGTCAAATTTACTTTTTCCTGTAAGACTGATTATTTCATTGGTTCATTCAGTTATTATTTCTATGAAATTTAAACCAAAAGTTGCAATTGGTTCAGGTGGATATGTTTCAGGTCCCGCAATTTGGGGAGCATCTGTAATGGGAGCAAAAATTCTATTGATTGAACCAAATAGTTATCCCGGAATTACAACACGCTTATTGGAAAAGCAGGCAGATGAAATACATGTTGCTTTTGAGAACACAAAAAAATACTTACGCCATGTTAATAAAGTAATTCATTCAGGAAATCCTATAAGGACAAATTTACAATTGAATAAGAGTCAGGAAGCATTCAATCATTTTGGAATAGTTGAGTCCTTAAAAACAATATTAATTCTTGGCGGCAGCCTGGGAGCAGCTTCTATCAACAAAGTTGTCGCAGAAAATCTTGAAGAGCTTAAAAATCTTAATGTTCAGATTATATGGCAAACCGGATCACACTATTTTGAAAATTATAAAAACCTGAATGATGAACGCGTCAAAGTTCTTGCGTTTATTGATGAGATGGACAAAGCTTATTCAGTTTGTGATCTTGTAATAGCTAGAGCAGGAGCATCAACAATTTCTGAACTTGCAGCATTAGGATTGTCATCAATATTAATTCCTTCTCCTAACGTTGCAGAAAATCATCAGTACCATAATGCAAAATCTCTCTATGATGCTGGTGCAGCAATATTGGTTGAAGATAAAAATCTGAAAGAAAATTTTTTAAATGCAGTATCAACAGTTATTTTTGCCGAGGAAAAATTAAAAGATCTTAGCAATAGGATTAAAAATTTTTCTAAACCTGATGCTGCAAATCAGATAGCAAAGAGGGCAATAAAATTTGCGGTTGCAGTATGACAAGTGAACAACTTAAACATAAAAGTAAATTCAAATATAATACGTCGTTTTATTATCAATCGACCATTATATACTTCGTTGTTTTTGCATTGTACCTTATCATTCGAGGTGAGATAGTAGATAATTCATATACCCTGGTTATTAAAGATCCAATTCTTTATTTCCTTGCAATTATAGTTGTCATCTCGATCTTCGCACTGATTCTTAACTTATATAAAAGAAGATATATTGAAATTGATCAGAACGGTATATCATTCGTAAACAGGTTTAAACGAAAAGAGATTTCCTCCGATAAAATTGAGTTAATCAGATTAACCAATAAAAGGAGTTCCAGTCAGTCTAAAGGTTTTCAGTTAATAATATTAAAATTAAAGACACGTAAACGAAGATTACTGATCAGACCAACTGATTACGAGAATTATGATGAACTCATAAAAAGATTTCAGGAATTAAAATTACAAATTGAATCAAATTGATATTATCAAAATTAAATAAGATACATTTTGTCGGCATTGGCGGAATTGGAATGAGCGCTATAGCCGAAGTTTTGTTTCATCAGGGCTTTAAAATTTCTGGTTCAGATAAAGAACTTAATGATGTTACAGAGCGATTGACTGAATTGGGAATTGAAATATTTGAAGGACATTCTGTTTCAAATTTAAAGGATGCTGATGTATTAGTTTATACCTCAGCTGTTTCGCTTGATAATCCTGAAGTAAAAGAAGCAGTGAGAAAAAATATTCCTGTTGTTAAACGGGCTGAAATGCTTGCTGAAACTATGAGGCTGAAATATGGAATTGGCATTGCAGGAACTCATGGTAAAACTACAACTACTTCAATGGTTGGTTTAACTTTAGTTGAAGCCGGATTAGACCCAACTATTATTGTAGGCGGTAGATTAAATGCTTTGGGTGGTAGTAATGCAAGATTAGGCAATAGTGAATGGATTGTTGTTGAAGCTGATGAATTTGACAGAACCTTTTTGAAGTTAAATCCTGTATTAGCAGTGCTTACTTCATTGGAAGCTGAACATCTTGATACATATAAAGATCTTGATGATATTAAATCATCTTTTACCGAGTATGCGAACAAAGTGCCTTTTTACGGTTTTGTTGCTCTCTGCATTGATGATGCACAACTTAAGGATATTTCTTCCGGAATAAATAGGAGAATTATCAAGTTCGGTTTGAGTGATGAGGCAGAAGTACAGGCAGTTGATATAGTGCATAATGAATTTAGTACATCTTATACTGTAAAATATTTTAATAAAGAAGTTGGCAGAATAGAACTTTTTTTGCCCGGCGATCATAATATTAAAAACTCACTAGCTGCAGTAGTGGTTGGAACTGAGCTGGGTGTTGATTTTGAATCAATAAAACGAACCTTAAAATCTTTTACCGGCGCACAAAGAAGATTTGAAATTAAATATAACAAAGAAATTCTTGTGATTGATGATTATGCTCATCATCCTACTGAAGCAGCGGTAACCTTGAAAGGTATCCGCGCATCCTGGAACAGAAGATTGGTTGCAGTATTTCAGCCGCATCTTTATTCAAGGACCAGAGATTTCTATAAAGAGTTTGGAAGATCTTTCTTAAATAGCGATGTTTTTATCTGTACTGATATTTATCCGGCCAGGGAAATTGCAATACCTGGCATTACCGGAAAATTAATTGCTGATTGCGCGGTTGAATTTGGCCATAAGCATGTTCATTACGTTGCTGATAAAAATGATATTCCTGCCGTTCTATTGGACGAAAAGCAGGAAGGCGATATTATTATTACAATGGGTGCCGGTGATATTTATAAATACGGTGAAAAGTTTGTTTCGTTGCTGATGAATTAAGATGGCTAAAGGTAACCATAAAATTCTAAGCCTGTTCATATTTGTTATTTTATCAGGATCATTGATTTATTTAACTGTATTCTCTTATAATAAGAGAGGAAGAGAAGAAATAAAGATGATTACTATAACAGGAAATAATTTACTTAGTCAAAAGAACTATCTCGAGTTTACACAGCTCGACGAAAATATTTTATACAGCGATTTAACTCTGTATGGAATAAAAAGCAGGTTTGAAAAACATCCTTATTTGATAAGGTCTGAGGTAAAATCCGACGGAAGAGGAAATGTGGAAGTGCATTTGAAGGAAAAAATAATTTATGCAGTTGTAGTTGGCAGTAGCGACCCGTATTTCATTACTGCTGATTTCCAGGTTATACCGATTTTTCCAAACACTCAGTTTGCCGATCTACCTGTAATCAGCAATGCGAGACTGAGAGACAAACTCAATGCAATGAATTTTGTTAAAGACGAAGATGTGCTTCAAGCATTTAAGATTATTGATGCAGCCAAAACAACAGATCTTGAAATTTCAAGGAAACTGGCAGAAATAAATCTAAGAAACGGTGGTGATGTTATACTTACGTTTTCCGGATTAAATGCACCGGTAATTTTTGGCAGAGGAAACGAAGCGAAGAAAATGATTTATCTTAATATTCTTTGGGAACGATTGAATACACAAAAACAATATTTTGAAAATACAGAGTATCTTGATTTAAGATTTAGTAATGAAGCTTTTGTCGGGAAAAAGGACAATATAGGTTTATAGACAATGAAAAAAGAAATACTGGCAGGACTTGATTTAGGAACTACAAAAGTTTGTGCTGTAATTGCTGAACGTTCAGTAGATACAGGAAAACTGGATATACTAGGGTTTGGAGTGGCTCCTTCTGAAGGGCTTCATAAAGGTTTGGTTGCCAATATAGGTAAAACAGCCGAAGCAATAAAAGCAGCTATGGAAATTGCATCCAACAGAGCAGGAATTAAAGTTAATGTTGTAAATGTCGGTGTTGCTGGTGAACATATAACAAGTATTCGTCACAGAAATTATGTTACAATTAATAGGGAAGAAAAAGAAATTATTAAAGAAGATCTGGATAGACTCGAATCTGATGTTAGAACAATAAGAATTCCATCTGACCGGCAAATTCTTCACATCATTCCAGAAGAGTTTTCCATTGATCATCAGGGCGGAATTGAAAGTCCAATTGGAATGTCGGGTTCAAGATTGGAAGCAAGCAATCATGTTGTACTGGCATCTATCCCGGCAATTCAGAATATAAGAAAGTCTGTGGAAAGAGCTGGTTACCAGGTACAGGATTACATACTTCAGCCGATTGCCTCAAGTTCATCAGTACTTGAAGATAGTGAAAAGGATCTTGGAATTGCGATGATTGATATTGGTGGAGGAACCACAGATATAGCTATATATCATAAAAAAGCAATTAAGCATACAAAAGTTATTGGCATTGCCGGCAACCAGGTTACAAATGATATAAGAGAATCTCTTGGAGTAGTTACTGAAGAAGCAGAAAGACTAAAAAAAGAATATGGCTATGCTTCAGAAAATGCAATAATAAAAGATGAAGACATACTCATAAGAGGTGTCGGTGCAAGAGGGAATACAAAAATCCCGATAAGTCTGCTTACGCAGATAATCAGTTTGAGAATGCGTGAACTATTTTCAATTATTGATAATGAACTTCGCACTGCCGGATTTAAAAATAAACTTAAAGCTGGTATAGTGCTTTCGGGCGGAGGTTCCTTGCTTAAAGGTTGTCCCGAGTTAGCAGAAGAAGTTTTTGGTTTACCAACCAGGATAGGAGTTCCTCAGGAACTTGGTGCGGGTTTAGCAAACGAAATTGAAAGTCCTGAATTTGCAACTGTAGCAGGACTGATAAAAGGAATACCCGGCGGTAAATCAAGTGAATATCAGGTTTTGATCAAGCCTAAAAAAATTAAAGGTGCGAACAAGATCAAACAATTAATTAACAAAGTACAAGAATTTTTTGACGAATTATAAACTTACAGGAGGAACTATGGCGCGTTTTGCAACAATTGACAGAGACAAATCAATGTCGGCTGTACTTAAAGTTGTTGGTGTTGGCGGCGGAGGCTGCAATGCAATCGAAAGTATGATCTTAAGAGGATTGAACGGCGTAGAGTACGTTGCAATCAACACCGATTCACAAGTTCTGAAAGGCAGCAGTGCTACTCATAAAATCCAGTGCGGTACTTCTATTACAAGAGGTCTCGGTGCTGGTGCAGATCCTAACGTTGGTAAGAAAGCAACGGAAGAAGATCGCGAACTTATTGCAGAAGTTCTGCAGGGAAGTGATATGGTTTTTGTTACTGCCGGTATGGGAGGCGGAACAGGAACCGGTGGTGCTCCTGTTGTGGCATCAATTGCTAAAAGCATTGGTGCTCTGGTTGTTGGTATTGTTACTAAACCATTCAGATGGGAAGGCAAAACCAGAATGATGAATGCCGAAAAAGGTATTCAGGAATTACGCCAGCACGTCGACAGTTTAATTGTCATTCCTAATGAAAGACTTCTAAGCATACTCGATAAGGGTATTAATGCATTTGCAGCCTTTGATAAACCTAATGAAGTTCTTTACGAAGCAACACGCGGCATAGCAGACATTATTACGATTGAAGGATTGATTAATGTTGACTTTGCAGATGTACGTGCAGTTATGAATCAAAGCGGTGAAGCATTGATGGGTTGTGGAATTGCCAGCGGAGAAAATCGCGCCATCGAAGCTGCGCAGAAAGCAATCTCATCACCTCTTCTTGAAGGGGTCAGTATTAAAGGAGCAAAAAGTGTACTGCTTAATGTTACCGGTTCAAGCAGCATGACAATGCAGGAAATTAATGAAGGTAATAATGTAATATTTGAAGCGGCTGGTGAAGAAGCCAATGTGATTTTTGGTGTAGTTAAGAAAGATGAAATGAATGATTACATATCTTATACAGTTATTGCAACCGGTTTTGATACAGGTAAAAGTTCATTTACCTCAAGAGTTGCAAAAACATTTACTAAAGATGAACCTAAATTTGCCAGGGGTGGATTTTCTTTATTTGACAATCCTGAAATCAATAAGGAAGATCTTGAAGTACCGACAATATTACGCGTCAAAAGTCCTAAATCTTCAATTGAAGATGAAGAAGATGTGGATAAGAACGACAACCATACCGGTTTTAGCGTAGATGCATCGAGATATGCATGGTCAAAAGAGAGAATGGAAAAGAAAGACGATTCTGATGACGATGAAAGTTCATCGTTTCTCAGAATGATTATGGATTAATATAAAGGTTTAGCAGCAACCGTTTTCAGACAGCGGATTTCACTCATCTGTAAGCCGCGCCTCGATGAATATATTTTCATCGTAATCGACCGTAACAATTACACGGTTGGGCCGGCAGCATATCCTGCAGTCTTCTATAAAATCCTGCTTTCCTTCAATTGTCAGATCAACCCAAACTGCATTCTCAACTCCGCAGTACTGGCAGATCCAGGATAAAGTGTCATCTGTTTGCATTTTCGCAGCACATCAAAAATTATATCAAAATCACACTTCTAATAAGTTTAATCCTGCAATTAAAGTCAACTAAATAACGTGTTTCTACTCTTGACTTTGATTTTCAAAAAACGTAAATAGTGTTCAAATGTTCACTACTTAATGTAATAGAATGGAAATAGACTTCGAGAACATATTTTATAGTATTCCGGTAGAGTGGCGAACGGAGCCGAAGATAGTTACTCTTTATCCGGCGCTTCCGAAAAACAAAAAGGGAGTTGAATTTGATATCTTCGATTTTGATATGTTGTTTAATGACAGAAAAACAAATGAACTTATCCGTACAGGACAAACAATAGGATGCTTTTACATTGAATCTCCCGGAATGCGCTCTCTTCTTAGAAAACTTGATGTACATGATTTTGAGTTACTTACAGCGGCAAGTTCAATAATTCGGCCCGGTGTGGCTGAAAGCGGAATGATGCAGGAGTTTATACTTCGCCATAAAGATCCTTCAAAGCGAACTTACTTTATACCCGAACTTGAAAACGTTCTTGCCGATACTTATGGAGTTATGATCTACCAGGAAGATGTAATTAAAGTTGCGCATTATGTTGCCGGATTGACTCTGGAAGAAGCTGATCTTCTGCGCCGTGCAATGAGCGGAAAGATGCGATCGCACAAAGCAATGCAGCAGATTACAAATCGTTTTTTCGAATCCTGTGAAATGAAAGGCTTGAACAGCAGTCAGTCAAAAGAACTCTGGAGACAAATAGAATCATTCGCCGGATATTCTTTCTGCAAAGCTCACAGCGCTTCATTTGCTTTGCTTTCATACCAGGTTGCATTTCTTAAGACGTATTATCCCGCAGAATTTATGGCAGGAGTTCTTAGCAATGGCGGAGGCTTTTATTCCGCCGCAGTGTATGTCCAGGAAACCAAAAGAAGGGAAGTGAAAGTTCTGCTTCCTTGTATAAACAGAAGTGAATATGAGTACACAGGCAAAGGTAATGAAATGCGGATTGGTCTTATGGCTGTAAAAAATCTTTCGCTTAACTCAATTCACAAAATTGTTGATGAAAGAAAAAAACACGGAGAGTATGTTTCGCTTGCAGATTTTCTTGTAAGAACCGGACTTGGCTATGAAGAAACATCAATACTTATCAAATGCGGCGCAATGGGATGTTTTCGTCAGACCCGTCCTGAGCTTCTGCGGCTGCTCGATATTTACATCAACAAAAGAAAAATACTTGATGAAAGATATAATGACCTTTTCATTCACGAGACTTTTGCACTTGAACAGCAGATAAAAACTGCACAGAATTTTCCT
>DATHSU010000032.1:0-2163 GCA_035463895.1 Ignavibacteriaceae bacterium
TGTAACTTTCTTTCTTTCAGGAAGATACAACGATGACGGCGGATATTTATACGGACAGAGACAACATACTATTTATGATTCTGTTTCCAGAGACTTAAACAATCCAAATTTAATTTATCTCGCCCAAACGGGTGATAATAAAATTGTTTCTATGAATCCCAGTGTTGATTTGAATACAACAGCTAAATTAACATTCAGACCTTTCACTACTATGAAAATCAATTATGATTTAATTTATTCTCAATCTGAATTTCAGTTTTATAATCATAATTATA
This sequence comes from Ignavibacteriaceae bacterium, assembly GCA_035463895.1. Taxonomy (GTDB): domain Bacteria; phylum Bacteroidota; class Ignavibacteria; order Ignavibacteriales; family Ignavibacteriaceae; genus JAGXRK01. The sequence goes on from DATHSU010000032.1 coordinate 276, forward strand.
AGTATAATCCGGATGCCAATTACAACAGGTATGAATGGGGCTTGATCAATTCACTTGAAATCAGACACTCAGTGAGCAACAGTACATTTTATTCATTAAAAGGTTCATATAGCCTTTATGATTTTAAGAGATACCTGTTTCCGCTTTTAGATGCTTCCGGAAAGGAAGTTTCCTTTACTCCCGGAATGAGTCTTGATAATTTAACACCTGATCCAAGATATCAGCCTTCACACAAAAATACACGTGCCACACAATACACTTTTAATTCCGGTGGAACACTGAATGAGCATTATTATCAAAGGTCTAGTACAGGTGATGTCCGTTTAGATATTACAAGTCAGGTTACCAGAGAGCACGATGTTAAATTCGGCCTTCAGTATAAATGGGATGAAATGGATTTTCAGAACTTTTTCATTCTTAGGGATACCATCAATTATATAAATCCAACAATACAGCAGCCGGGTTCACCAACGCACGATCTGTATTCGAGATCTCCCAGACAGTTTTCTGGTTACATACAGGATAAAATGGAATTTACCAGTATGATTATTAATGCCGGTCTTCGCTTAGATTACTTTGATCCAAAATTTATTTATTCACCGGATGTAAATGCACCAAATGCAAATTTTGAAGATGTTGAAGCCAAATTAACAGTCAGTCCGAGATTAGGTATCTCTTTCCCAATAACGGATCAGGGTATTATCCATTTTTCTTATGGTCATTTTTATCAGCTTCCGCCATATAATTATTTATATGCAAATCCTTTTTTCAGAGGTCTTGTAACAAGTGCTACATTCGGTAATGCAAACCTTAATCCTGAAAAAACCGTTAGCTATGAATTAGGCTTACAACAGCAATTAAGCGAATCGATTGCATTTAATGTAACTGGTTTTTACAAAGACGTAAGAGATCTTTTGGCATTGCAGCAAATTAGGGTTAGTACAAGCGTTGCTTACTTTAAATATGTGAATAAGGACTATGGAAATATCAAGGGTATAACCTTCTCACTCAGTAAACGTAAACTGCCAAGCGATCTTTTTGGTGCTTCAGTTGACTATACTTTCCAGGTCGCCGAAGGGAACGACACAGACGCGAATTCATTTTTCCTCGATATTTCTTCCGGAAGACAAAGTGAAAAAATACCCGTCCCTCTGGCCTGGGATCAAACCCATACTCTTAATGGAGTAATTACCTTTGGAGGTGATAGGGATTGGATGGTTACAGTTGTAAGTACTCTTGGAACTGGTTTGCCTTATTCACCTGCATTGTTCCAGCAGCAGGTCTTACTGAGGCCTAATAGCGGGCGAAAACCTCTTCAAACAAATGTTGATCTGCTTGTTGAAAAGTCTTTCGACTTTCAAAGTATACTTCTTACCATGTTCGTAAAAGTATTCAACTTATTTGATACCTTAAATGAAAGATTTGTTTACGATGATACCGGAAGGGCAACATATACTTTAGAAGAAACACGCGGTGGACCACAGGAAACAAACCGGCTATCAGAACAGTATCCGGGATTGAAATCAGCATCAGAATATTATATTCGTCCGAACTATTATACTCCACCTCGTGAGGTAAGGGTAGGACTTACTCTTGAGTTTTAATGAATTTTTTACGGAGCTTTAAAATGTTGAAATTGAAATTGTTGAATTTATCGATGGTTATTCTCTTAATAACTATCAGCATTCCATCATTGCTTATGGCGCAGGAAACAGTTGAACAGCGCAGAGCGCGTGAGCATCAGGCGGTTTTAGATTTTATGAATAACAAACTCGCTACTACCCCTGTTAATACTACTGTTCCTGATATGTCTGTTGATAAATATGCATTAACTAATAAACTGACCAAGAGATTAGGAAAATCAAATGCATTTGAAGACAGAAAAAGA
>DATHSU010000033.1:0-13811 GCA_035463895.1 Ignavibacteriaceae bacterium
GCAAGAATAAAAAAATTATCCTGTTTCACACTATCACTAAAAGGTCTCAAATATTCTAACTGGAAAGTTTTATCGGGAGGATTATTTCCGTCACCGAATTCACCTCTTATTTTGATCTGCAGATTTGTTGTATCACCTGCAAGAATGTTACTGGCTCCCTCTGATGAAGAAATAGTAAAAGTGATCAGTCCTGTTTCAGTGCCTGCGCCGTATCTCCAGTAACCGGAACAGTAGATCACCGAATCAAGACTTCCAGCCTGAAAGATTATATATCCTATATTCTTATTCGTGAAAGCAGATAAATTTTCTCCACTCAGTTTTAAGACTATATTATCTCCAAAGTATTCATTTCATTCAACGACTTTGTATACACCTTCCATTAAGCTTTTTGAATCGTTACTAAGAGGATCGGTCTGATTCATAAATCCGATGCTTTCTACAAAAGGATACTCCACGTCAACAACAAATTCGCATGATGCGATAAGAAAAAGTAAAACTGTTATTACAAGTAATTTCATAAATTAAAACTAAAAATTATTTCGGGAATGAATAAGAATTTATCGAAGGTAGAGAATGTAACCCACATTGGATAGTAGAATTTGGTAAAACTTGTTTTAAATCCGATGACTAAAAAATTATCTTTCCACAGAGGCTGCTCTAAAAATAGAGCAAGTGAATAGCCTGAAAAATTTTTAAAATCACTGGTAACATTAACATTCCCAATTTTTACAGACTGATCAAGCACAAATATTAATTCCGATTTTAAGGATATGCTGAAATTAGGGAATAAATATCCTGCTGAAATATTAGGATAAACAAACCAGCCGCTGATCTTTGTTTTGAAATCGGATTGATCGAATGCTCCTAAAAAAAATGCAGCGTCAGCTCCAAGAGAAATATTTAGTTTGTCGAATTCATAAGTCCACCTTGGACCCAATACCAAATGAAGTGTAATTAAATTTGATTCAGCACTGCCTTCGGCTAAAAAACTTTTTGTTATACCTAATTTTGCTTTATATGAAATTAAGGGAGCCCGGAATGCATCGTCAGACTCAACAATATCTTCAGGAAGGCTAGCTAATCTTAAACCCAAAGTGTGAATGAAAGTCCCCGGCTCCAACTTATGAGAATAGAAATAAGAATTGCTTTTAATATCAATGTCCTGTGACCTAACTGTGTTATAAGACAAAAGACATAGAAGAATCAGAATGAAAATCCGGATTCGGCTAACTTCTGTCATTATCATAATTTGCATTTCATTTATTCGTTCTGCTATAATTAATCATCTCAATCAAATTGTAGTTATCTTCAGTCTAAAATAACAAATATTATCATTTATAAATTAAGTAAAAGTATATAAATAAAAACAAAGAGCGACTATGAATAAAATAAGATTAAAATTTACATCTTATTGAGGTTGGTTGAAAAAATAATGAACCCCCATTAGCAATTACTAAAAAGGGAATGCGATTCCATCTACTATCTTAAAAATGTATTCATACTTATAAGATAACCCAAAATAATTTAATTTCTTGGTAAACATATGAACATATTTTATGATCATTAGGCATAATGGTCTGATTTAACTGATACTATCAAATGTACTTTATACGGTGGTGTTGATGTGATTAAAACCCCGATGAAAATCACCGAGGTTAGTCAATCTGTCACAGCAAAAGTATTACCTGGTTACTCTCAAACATTCAGGTTTTGTTTTTCAAATCAATCGAAATCCTTCAATGCTTCATCAACAGACTTAAACAAATTGAATCCACTGAATAATCCTTTAATAGTAAAAATCTCGAATGCTGCCGCATTGGGAATAACAATTCTTATCTTTCCGCCGTTTTCTTTAATTTTCTTCGAAACAAATACCATAACGCCAATAATTGTTGAATCTACGAAAGTGCATAAACTCAAATCAATTATGATTTTATTAAAACCCGCAAGTGAATCAGCAAGCAATCTTTCCTTAAATGCCTGTGCTTAGTTTAATGTCGCTCTAACTATGTTAATTCTTTCAACTACAATATCCCCAATTACTTCTTGGCTGAAATCGTCGTCATTCATAAATAGTTCCATATAAATTATTAAAGGTCTATATAAACTTATTAAAAAATAAACCTGTTTGCATTGTTAGTGCTTCGCCTGTTGTGTTTTTATTTCAGCCAGACTCAACTTGTATCCGGCAAGTATTGGGTAATGTGAAAGGAAAATAAAAAAACCCCGCTGATAAATCAACGGGGCCTGCCCTGATAAAAGGTCTGGGGGTAAACCTAATTACCTGCTGCATTGCGAAGATAAAAATCTGCTAAACCCGAATCAACAGTAACCGTGGAATATTTCCTCCCATAATGGATTTTGAAATTCAAATTATTTAAGTTTCCACCGCATATATGTTTATACCCTCCATTTACCTACCAACGAACCTGGAGGGGGGATCCGTATAAGGGAGAGAATTGAGCGGATGATGAATCAAACTAAAATCTAGAATTTTAAATAACGCTGGAGTTTTAACAACTTGTCCCGATATTAATGGGATAACACGTCGTTATGTGCTACGCAAAATATAATAGATTTTAAGCAATCATAGGAAATGAATTTGGCCAATCAATGAATAAAATTACATCAACCCAACGGATCAGCGTAGTTCGTGATCGCTATGTACTGATCGATGCAGTGCGAGGATTTGCTCTCTTCGGAGTTTTTCTATCCAACTTCTATTGGACGAGTCAATGGGTTTCCACCCCATCTGAGCTAGCGTTAAACGTTTATGGCGCATCCGCAAACAATTTTTTGTGGTTTATTCACGAAACATTCACATCCTGGAAGTTTTTAAGCATCTTCTCAATTCTTTTTGGATTAGGATTCGCAATTATGATCGAGCGTATTGAAGAAAAAGGTTTGAATAGTACAGTTTATTTTACGCGTCGATTATTCGTGTTGTTAATTATTGGAATAATCCATGTTTGTTTCCTCTGGTATGGTGACATTCTTCATCTTTATGCCGCACTAGGATTCTTACTGCTTGCCCTTCGCAGACTTAGCAATAAAGCTATTCTTCGAATATCATTTATCTTTATTATTGCAGTTCCGGCAGATATCGACCTCTTGTTCTCTTTACAGCCCCAAACAATTATTTCTGTCCCCGATCGCACCACAGAATTCTTCAAATTGTTCACCTCAACTTCCTATCTAGTTATGATTAGAGGAAACATAGAGGTGTACCACGATTTTCAGATGAATGAAGGACTACGACTCTGGACTAGTGTATTCGGTCGGCTCTTATTTGGTTTTTGGCTTGGTAGACAGGCGTTACTCCAATATTCAAAAGAGAATCTGGCGTTCTGGAAGCGCATTGCTTTTTGGTGTATATCGATCGGTGTCAATACTAACCTTCAGGCCGTAATCATTAATCGATTCACAGGAAACAGTATATGGAATTCAGCAGGACCTCTTTATATGGTCTTAGTGCGTGGCGTTTTCGTACCTGCACAAATGGCTTTGGGATTAGGCTATATTGCCTTACTCGTGGTATTGTGGGAAGCTGGACATAAACGTGTACTCGGTTGGCTCGCGGCTGTTGGAAGAATGGCTCTCACTAACTATCTGATTCAATCCGTTTTAATAGTCTTTTTCCTAAACGGTATAGGTTTGAATCTATTGGGTAAACTTAGCATGGTACTAATACTGGCATTAGTAATAATATTGTACTCCCTACAGATGTTCGCTTCCATTTACTGGTTAAAGCATTTTACTTTTGGACCTATTGAGTGGATATGGCGAACACTAACTTATAGATACTTGCAACCTTTTCGACTCTCAAAGGTGTGAGAATGAGTATCGTCATAAACTTAAAAGTCTTAATTAAGAGTACTTGTCACCTAACATCTTTAATCCACCACGGCGGACAGGTAAGTAAAAAGGTAGTAGGTAAATAACAAAAAGTAGCTAAGTGGTTTTACCTGCCGAAGTTTTAACGAAGGTAGGATGGAAATCTTTTAAAAAATAGTAGCGTTTTAACATAACGACCGCTAGGCGGTATCTTGAACTTATGCCTGTGTAATACATATAAAATGATTTAAATTATATGCATTAAAATTATATATTGTTACAACAATAAATCCGATGGTTAATGTTATGGTGAACAAGGCAGAAGAAAAAGTCTCAATATTCTATAATACAGTGGGCTGGAAAATAGATGGGGAAATAACTGAAGACGCCAAAAGATATGAAGATTTACGAGAACATGCGAAGGAATATGTTAGCAAATGCCGATCGAGAGCCATGAAGCATATACCAGAGGGTGGAATTAATATTCTCGATATGGCATCTGGTCCAATACAATATAAAGAGTACGTGGATTTTTCAAAGAACTTTAAGAAGAGGTATTGTGTTGATTTGTCTTTGGAGGCGTTAAATCAAGCGAAAAAGAAAATCGGGGATCACGGTCTTTTTATGCATGGAAGTTTTTTCGATATCCCTCTTGATGAAGATTTCTTTGATTGTGCAATCAGCCTCCACACAATCTATCATATCGATAAAGACAGGCAGGAAGAGGCTATCCGTAAATTGATTAATGTGACTAAACCAGGAAAACCTGTAATAATTGTTTATGGTAATCCGAGAACGCTCTTATCTTTTTTAAGATTACCTATCCGGTTATTACGTAAAGTTAGAGCAACTCTTCAAAAGCCTGAGATCGCTAAGAAACAAGAGAAGGGGTATGATTTATATTACTACACGTATCCAATTAAATGGTGGAACAGGTTTAGTGATGTTGCCGCAGTAAAGATATTGCCATGGCGTTCATTTGATTCCCATACTCAGATAAAATTTATACCAGACAACAAATTAGGCAAAAAGATGTTTGACATATTATTCAATCTTGAAAATACCTTTCCAAAGTTCTTTGTAAAATATTTTCAGTACCCTATGATAATACTTACAAAAAAATAACCGATTGCAATTATGCCGCCTAACCGCTTTAATCCACCACGGCGGACAGGTAAGTAAAAAGACAGCAAAAAAATGTTTCACTCTGAGCAATAATCTATATTTGAATATAATCTTAATTAACCCGAGCAGACACATCTAATTTTTCACCTCTCACTGCACTATCTATTTTTGGCACGCCTGTTGTTGTTCATACTTCAAACATAGAAAGGTGCTAACATGAAGTCAGAGAGAAAAAAGAAAAATCGAAAACGTACCAAGTTACAGGAAGTTTTTGTTATACAGCCGAACTGGGAGGATGTTGATGATTATTCAGAAGAAGAAATTGAAGATATTTTAGAGGAACATCATATACCCGAAATTTCTTATCTGGATATAGAATTGATTGAGAAGCCGGAAGAAATCAGATTCGATTAATTGTAATAAAGGATTACATTATGAGTAAAACTTACATCGGTTATGACGGTCACTATGAAATAGAAGATGACGGCAAAGTCATTCAAAAGGTTGTTAATACCCTTGGTGAGTATACCGGAATAACTAAGATTTATCGCGATGTTAGAAAAATTCCGAATCTTTTAGACAGGGATAAAATAGAATATTTTTTACAGCTGCTGAGAATTTATAAGATTGGTGCAAAAGTTTAATCTTTAAAATTAACTTTTATCTAACTTTTGAATTTTTGCCCAGGAATCTTTTAAAGTCACCGTCCTGTTAAAAACAAGGTTACCTTGTTTCGAATCTTTTATGTCCACACAGAAATATCCTAATCTTTCAAACTGAAATCTATCACCAGCAGAAGCATTTACTAATCCCGGTTCTAATTTACAATTTGTTAACACTTCGAGTGATGCAGGATTAAGATGGGATTTAAAGTCTACTTCTTTGTCGCCATCCGGATCAGGATGGTTAAACAATCTGTCATATAATCTAACTTCAGCATTAATTGCCTGTTCAGCTGAAACCCAGTGAATAGTGCCTTTAACTTTTCTGTTGCTTGTTCCTGTTCCGCTTCTGGTTTCAGGATCATAAGTGCATCTTACCTCCATTATGTTTCCATCATCATCTTTTATTACTTCTTCACATTTAATAATATATGCATATCTTAATCTGACTTCATTACCGGGAGAAAGCCTGAAGAATTTCTTAGAAGGATTTTCCATGAAGTCGTCACGCTCAATAAAAAGTTCTTTCGAAAACGGTATCATTCTCGATCCCATTGAAGGGTCTTCCGGATTGTTTACTGCTTCAAGTTCTTCAATCCTTGTATTCGGGTAGTTAGTTAAAACTAATTTGATTGGATTAAGAACAGCCATAACCCGTTTGGCTTGTTTATTAAGATCTTCACGAATACTGAATTCAAGAAGTGAAACATCAATAACATTATCTCTTCTTGCAACACCAACTCTGTCAGCAAAATTTCTGATCGATTCTGGAGTATAGCCTCTTCTCCGGAATCCGGAAATAGTAGGCATTCTTGGATCATCCCATCCGTTTACAATTTTTTCTTCAACTAACTGTAGTAATTTCCTCTTACTCATAACTGTATAGGAGAGATTTAGTCTTGCGAATTCAATCTGCTGAGGATGATATATCTCAAGCTCATCTATAAACCAGTCGTACAACGGACGATGATTTTCGAATTCAAGAGTACAGATTGAATGTGTAATTCCTTCAATAGAATCCGATTGTCCGTGAGCCCAATCGTACATTGGATAAATGCACCATTTATCACGGGTACGGTGATGCGATGCATGACGGATCCTGTACATAATAGGATCGCGCATATTCATATTAGATGAAGACATATCAATTTTAGCTCTTAGAACAAGTTGTCCATCCTTGAATTCACCGTTCTTCATTCTTTCAAACAAATCAAGGTTCTCTTCAACAGATCTGTTTCTGAATGGGCTTTCCTGACCAGGTTCAGTGGGAGTGCCTCTGGTGTTTTTAATTTCATCTGCAGATTGTGAGTCAACGAAAGCTTTACCTTTTTGAATCAGCCTTACTGCATAATCGTATAATTGATCAAAATAATCTGAAGCATATAGCTCCTTATCTTCCCATTCAAATCCGAGCCATTTTATATCTTCAATAATGGACTCAACGTATTCCTGTTCTTCCCTGGTAGGATTTGTATCATCAAACCTTAGATTGCAATGCCCGTTAAATTTTTGAGCAAGACCAAAGTTAAGGCAGATAGATTTTGCATGCCCAATGTGAAGATAACCATTAGGTTCAGGAGGGAAGCGAGTGTGAACTCTTCCGTTGTATTTATTGGTTTTCAGATCCTCATCAATAATCTCTTCAATAAAATTTTTAGAAGCTTGTTTATTGTCTTTATTTATTTCGTTATTGTTTCTACTCATAAAATTTATTTTAATTTTTCTATTGCTGTTTTAATACGATTAATTGTTTCTTCTTTTCCGATAATATGAACAATATCATAAACTCCAGGACCGTTGCCCATTCCTGAAACTGCTAATCTTAGTGGATGAATAATTTTTCCAACTCCGATATTTTTTGACTCAGCTAGTTTTTTCAATCCGGATTCATAATCCTCTTTTGTTGGCTTATCTAAAAGTGAATATGCTGCAGATAAATCATTTAATATTTCAGGGGATTCTGATGTCCATCTTTTTTTAACTATTTCTTCTTCATACTTATCCGGTGCTTCAAAAAAGTAGGGAGCGTTTCCAATAAATTCATGGATAAAATAAACCCGTTCCTTCATAGTTTCGATTACCTGAAGCAGATACTCATCAGTATAGTTTTGACTTTTGAATTTTTGGCTTGCCATATCTATGGGAGACTTTTGAATTTCCTGTCTTAGTAATCCGAGTATTTCATAATCCGGCTTTGCACGCAGATGTTCAGCATTTAGCCAGTTTAATTTTTGTATATCGAATACGGCACCGGCTTTATTTACTCTTTCCAGAGAAAATTTTTCAACAAGTTCTTCCACGTAATAAAATTCTTTGTCATCACCGGCATTCCATCCAAGTAAAGCAACAAAGTTTATCAAGGCTTCTTTAAGATAACCTTTAGATTGATAATCTTCGACTGCAACATCACCCTGACGTTTGCTCAGCTTCGAACGATCCGGATTAAGCAATAAGGGCAAATGAGCAAAAACAGGCTTTTCCCAGTTAAAAAACTCATATAATAAAATATGTTTAGGAGTTGACGATAGCCATTCTTCTCCGCGTATAACATGAGTTATTTTCATAAGATGGTCATCAACCACATTTGCCAGATGATAAGTAGGGTATCCGTCACTTTTAATTAAAACCTGATCGTCAATGTTTGAAGTATCAAACTCAACTCTTCCCCTTATAACATCGTCAAAAATTACTTTATGATTATCGGGTACATTTAAACGTATTACAAAGGGAATACCTGAATCGGAGTTTTTAATAATCTCATCCCGTGAAAGACTCAGACAATGCTTATCATACTTTGCCTGCGGAAGTTTCTGCTTTTGTTGTTCTTCCCGGAGCTGCTGCAATCTTTCCGTAGTGCAGAAACACTTGTATGCTTTACCTTTTTCTAATAGTTCAACAGAATATTTTTTGTAGATGTTTAATCTCTGAGATTGCTGGTAAGGACCAAAATCTCCCTTTGCTTCAGGTCCCTCATCGAAGTTAAGGCCAATCCAGTTTAAAGTAGAAATGAGATTTTCAACTGCACCCTCAACAAATCTGTTTCGGTCTGTATCTTCAATACGTAAAATAAAACTGCCTTTATGGTGTTTGGCAAAAAGATAATTATATAATGCTGTTCTTAATCCGCCAATATGAAGATAACCCGTTGGACTGGGAGCAAATCGTACGCGTACTGTTTCGCTTATCATTTTTTAATTTTTAATAATTAATTACAAAATTAGTCAGCTTTAATGACTTAGAAAATGATTTATTCAGGGCAGGGGAGATATTATCTGCTGCTGACTTTGCTTTCTGTATAGTGCTTAACCTTCTGGATAAATTCCTGGCTGTCTATTGGTTTAGGAATATAATCAGTTGCGCCGGCTTCAAGACATTTTTCCCTGTCGCCCTTCATTGCGAAAGCGGTAAGAGCTATTATAGGTGTGTCTTTATACTCAGTTATTTCCCTTATCTTTTGTGTAGCTTCAAATCCATTCATCACAGGCATCTGCATATCCATAAGAATAATATCATATCGCTGCCTTTGAACTGCGTCAACTGCTTCTGCGCCATTTTCAACAACAACAATAGAGTCATAATTATTTTTTTTAAGGAGTCTTGTTACAATTATTTGCGAGTGCTTATAATCTTCAACCAGAAGAATTTTTATATCATCAACTTTGTCTTTAATCTCCTCAGGTGTTGACGGCTCATCGTATCTGTTTATCATTGCATTTATTGTATCAGCAAGATCTTCAATATTTGTACTGCTCTTGTTAAGTAATTCTTCAAACAAACCATCAATCTTTTTCAGGTCATCCTGGTAGTTCTCTTTTCCTGTGTAGATCATTATCGGAAGTTTAGCAAAATTCTTATTAGACTTTATTAGCTTAATAAGATCGAATCCATTTATTTCAGGCATATCGAGATCGATGATTGCAAGATCAAGGGTCATATTCTCAATCATACTTATTACTTTTGATGAATGTGACTCTGCAATAGCGTTAAATCCGCATTGCTCCACAGCTTCCTTCAATAAATTGAGGGTAGGCACATCATCATCGACAATAAGAATATTAGAATCCTTTTTGAGTTTATAACTAGTAAGGACTTCAACTAAATATTTATAGTTAATCGGTTTTACAAAATATTCAACCGCACCCATAAGGAATGCTTTCTGCTGCTCCGTTTCAACCGAACAAACAATTACAGGTGTGTTTTTTGTGTTTTGATGTTCTCTAATTTGCTTTAACAATTCAAATCCGTTTGCATCAGGCAATACTATATCCATTAGAACTGCAAGGTATTGTTCCTTTTCAACCGAATTTAATGCCTGCTGTGCAGAGTTAACAATAAATGGTTCATAACCCCATTTGGTTAAATAATTACCCAACAGTTTTGAAGTTGCATAGTCATCTTCAACCACGAGCACTTTATTTCTTTTATCCGTGGGTTTGGGTATTGAACTGAGTTGTACTTCAATTCCTTTATCTATTTCTGCAGTTATTGTGAAAGTATAAGTCGTTCCCTTGCCGATTGTGCTGGCAACAGATACATCTCCTACCTGGGATTCAATGTATTTTTTTGCAAGAGTTAAACCTAGTCCTGTTGTGTTGCCTATCTTAATATTATATAGTTCGTTAAGGGCGAAGGGTTGAAAAATCTCAGAAACTTTTCTCATTGGGAGGCCGCTGCTCGAATCAGTAATTCTGAAAGTAAGCCTATTTTTTCCTGATAAATAAACTGAAAGAATAATTTTCCCTTTTTCTGTTATTTTTACGGAGTTGGATATAATATTGACTAAAACATATCGCAATTTCTGACTATCAACATTAACGTGAGAAGGAAGAGTTTTATCAATTTCTGTTATGAATTCAATTTTATTAGAATCCAGTTTATCAGTAAAGAGAGTCATAACTTCGTTAATAAAATCTGCAAGTTCAACTTTTGTCTTTACAGTTTTATTAATTCCGTTTTCAAATTTTGCCAGATCTATTAAATCATTTATAATTGATAATAGCTCAAATGCGTTATCTTTTAATGTTGTTACATACTCACTCTGTGATGGGGATAGATTTTCCTCATTTAGCAAAGATGCAAATCCCATTATGCTGTTTGTAGGTGTTCTGAGTTCCTGTGCAATGGAGGCAACAATTCCGCTTAATGGTAAACCGGTGGGCTGCCTGTTACCGTTCCAAACCCTTAATAAATGTTTTGCAAAATCCTTTACATCTTCAAGGTTATCTAAATCAACCTGGGTGAATTTACTTTTTTTAGCTGCTTTTATAAGAATTCTTTCTGAGTGAGTAATATTAAATGTGCAGCAGACCTCATTCTGAACAACATCAGTTAGACTTATTGTACAATCGTTTTGAATATTAAAAAGACTGACAAGATTATCAGACTTAATAAGCTTGCAATTTTCACACTCAAGAATGGCTGATTTTTTAATTGATTTTTTAACCAAAGTAGATTTACCAATAACTTCAAGTGTGCTTGATGGAGTTACCTTAAATAATGCTGCAGCGTCTAACTCAAACTCCTCGGTTATAAAGTCGCATAATATTGATGGAAACTCATCAGTGTAAGAAGATGCTGACTGAATAAGTCTGTTATATTTATTTACAAAATCAATCTTTGAACTTTGCATATTGTATTTAAGTAATTGGCTACTGTGAAGGAAATCTTAATCAAAAAGTAATTATAAATTTTCTAATAGCAAAATATATAAAATTCCTTTGTCTTTCATATAAATTGGCTATTATCTTTCACATGAAAATGATAATTTGCAAACCATTATTTGCTATAAATTCTTTATAACAATAACATATACTTAAAGGTACCAATGACGGAAATTAACGGCGGTCAAAAATTCATATCCAGGTTTTTATCAATTATTGAGAAAGTGGGAAATGCATTACCGCATCCGGCAACACTCTTTGCGTTATTTGCAGTTGGTGTTGTAGTACTTTCGGGAGTCATAAGTTTATTCGACTTTTCTGTGGTTCATCCGGGTACTGGAGAAACTATTGAGGTGGTTTCTCTTTTTTCTGTTCCGGGCCTTCACAGAATCTTGACAGAGATGGTCAGAAACTTTACAAATTTCGCTCCTCTCGGAACAGTTCTTGTTGCAATGCTTGGTATTGGAATAGCCGAAAGCAGTGGCTTGATTGGCTCATCTCTGAGACTGCTGGTTATAAAAGCCCCCAAAAAACTACTAACATTTGTAATAGTTTTTTCAGGAATACTATCAAACACCGCAAGTGAAGTGGGTTATGTTTTACTTGTTCCACTTGCAGCGGTAATATTTTTAGCGGTTGGCAGGCATCCTATTGCCGGAATGGCAGCAGCATTTGCAGGCGTTTCAGGTGGTTATAGTGCAAATCTTTTGCTGGGTACTATCGACCCATTACTTGCCGGTTTATCCGAAGAAGCAGCAAGAATTATTGATCCGACCTACCAGGTTAATCCTGCCGCAAACTATTATTTTATGTTTGTATCAACTTTCTTTATTGCAGCAGCCGGAACATGGGTTACAGAAAAAATAGTTATTCCACGTTTAGGTCCTTATAAAGGTGATGCTAAACCTGAGGAAATAAAAGCTTTAACATCCGATGAAAAACGGGGATTAAGATTTACTTTAGTTGCTTCAATCATAATTGCTATTATAATTCTTTTAGGCACAGTTCCAGAAAGTGGTTTTCTTCGAAATCCTGAAACCGGAAGTCTATTACGGTCACCATTTATGTCGGGTATAGTTGCTTTTATTTTTCTGATAGGTTTAATTCTTGGTGTGGCTTATGGAATTGGTGCTAAAACTTTAAAGAATGATGCCGATGTAATGAAAGGCATGGGCAAAGCAATGGAATCCCTGGGTGTTTATATGGTGCTTGTTTTCTTTGCTGCTCAGTTTGTTGCTTACTTTAACTGGACTAACATTGGACTAATAGTTGCAGTTGAAGGTGCTGGTCTCCTGCAAGCTTCCGGATTGGGAGACATTCCTTTAATGGTTGGATTCATACTTGTTGCAGGTTTTATAAATTTATTTATGGGAAGTGCATCTGCAAAGTGGGCAATTATGGCTCCGGTTTTTATTCCTATGTTTATGCTTCTCGGCTACTCACCTGAATTTACTCAGGTTGCTTATCGTGTGGGCGACAGCGTAACTAACATTATTTCTCCAATGATGTCTTACTTCGCTCTTATAGTTGCCTTTCTTGCTAAGTACGATGAAAAAGCTGGTATAGGTACTGTAATTGCAACTATGCTTCCTTATACAATTATTTTTACAATTGTATGGACTATTTTGCTGATTTTTTGGATACTCCTTGGAATTCCAATTGGCCCGGGAGCTGAACTATTCCTAAGATAATTGTGACTTAACCAACATTTTTATTTTTATGTGATAAAGAGACTGATGATACTCAGTCTCTTTTTTTTATGTTTATAATGAGCAATTAATTAATATTTTTTAACCAGTCATTTTTATTTTAATTATTATGGAAAAGAGGAAAGTAATTATAGTCGGCGGAGGATTTGGTGGATTACTTGCCGCTAAAGAATTTAAAGATACTGATTTTGATGTAACCATTATTGACAAAACAAACCATCACTTATTTCAGCCGCTGCTTTATCAGGTAGCTGCTGCAGCATTGTCACCCGCAGATATTGCCATACCAATTCGTTCTGTTTTTGGAGATCAAAAAAATATAAAAGTCCTGTTGGATGAAGTGATTTCTGTTGATAAAGAAAATAATACGATTAAACTGACCGGTTCAGAACTAAAGTTTGACTATCTTATACTTTCACCTGGTGCCAGGCATTCCTACTTTGGTAATGATATTTGGGAAAACTTCGCTCCCGGATTAAAAACTTTATCTGATGCACTTAAAATAAGAGAACTTATTCTAAATTCACTTGAAGAAGCTGAAAAAGAGTCAGATGTAACCAGGAGGAAAAAACATTTAAACTTTGTAGTTATTGGCGGTGGTCCAACCGGTGTTGAACTTGCCGGTGCAATTGCAGAAATTGCAAAGAAAACAATGATAAGGGATTATAAAAACTTCCGTGCGGATGATACCAATATAATGCTTATTGAAGCGTTACCAAGAATTTTAACATCATATACTCCTGATCTTTCCGAGAAAGCAAAAGAAGACCTTGTTCAGATGGAAGTTGAAGTTCGTCTGAATACAAAAGTAACTGATGTTA
>DATHSU010000034.1:0-3047 GCA_035463895.1 Ignavibacteriaceae bacterium
GGTCCTGTAAATGTTGAATACTCAAATGCAACTCTGCTTCCGATAACTTCATAAAAAGTATTTGAACTAACTGCATGCGTGAATTTGAAACCCTGCATATTGGTGTATATTATACCCGGGTTCCAGTATTCCGGCGCATAAATTCTTGAATCAAGATAGCTTGCACCAGAACGGATATCAATATTAGAAGCAATTCCAGAAGCAGAACGGAATAAACCAGGACCACCGGCACGGATGAAGTTTGTACCGGTTTGTTCGCCGTATAAGCCTTCAATAGAGAGTTTCATTCCCTGGCCAACATCAGAGGTAACTTTTATCTGGGCATTAAAATCTCTGAAAGCGTCATCGGATAGCGGTATGAAATACATTTCCCGCGTTTGTCTGTATGAAGCGGCAAATCTAAGATTGCCAAGTGCTTCACCACCGGGTACCGGTCCGCTTAAATTCATATCTAAATCATAGTCAAAATTATCAATATCTAACTGACGTCTGTGCTGCCATAAGAATAATCTTTGTGCAGCTTCAGGAGTAAGATCATTATTAGGATCATCATCACCAAGGAGTGTTTCAGATATTCTGTTCCATCCACCAATGAATTCCTGATACTGTTTTTGGGTATATATATCCCAGTTTCCATTGTCAGTACCAGTCCAAGCAACAGCATCATCAACATAAGGTCTTATCCAATAAGAGTTAAAAGAATTAGCAGCATCACCAAAGTGCTTTCTGCCTTGTGGTCTGTACCTTCCAAGCATTGCAAAAGTATATCTGTCTTTTTTACCTTCTTTGGTAACAACATTTATTAGTCCTGACCTTATGTTACCGTATTCTGCATTGAAACCACCGGTTTGAATCTGGACTTCTTCAATAGAAGTAAAACTGATTCCGGTATAAGGAGTATTGTCGCGTTCATCACGCAGGGTTATACCGTTAACAACAAAGGCTGTCTGATCACTTGCACCGCCTCTGATAGTTAACCCTTGAACACCTGCCTGTAAACCGATAATACTTCCAACACTAACGACAGGAAGATTTTCAATTTCTTTAATGTTAAGGTTGACGACACTTGCTGAAACGTCCTTACGGACTACAGGAATTTCAGCAATGACTACAACTTCTCCGATTCCTATTGCCTCAGAGGTTAGAAGTACATTGATCTCCGTTGTAAGGTCAATATTAACACGTACTTCCTGAATTATCTGCTGATTATATCCAACCATTGAAACTCTAAGATTATAGAATCCCGGTGAGACATTAGTGATGGTATAAAAACCATCAATATTTGTTGCCGCACCGATAGTGGTGCCTTCAACTAATATATTTGCACCAATCAATGGTTCATTGGTCTGTGCGTCTCTTACAACGCCGTTGATTTTACCAACCTGGGAGAAGATAGGTATTGAATAAAGAAGTGATGTCAAAAGAAAAAAGAGTAGCGTTTTTTTCATAATCTCTTAACTCCTATAATAAACTAAATCGGATATTGGGGCTACATCCGATTTCGAGTGAAATAATCACTCTATTCTCATTAATTATTTTTTTTAATCAACTTTTAAACTGATTAAATTTTTCACACAAAAAACTAAATAATTTCGTTGCTAAAGTCAATGAATCTTAGATTTTTAATATTGGCTCAGTTAACTATTATTCCTGTTAATCAGCGATTTTGCTTACCTATCCTGGCAAGCAATTCAAAAGTTCTTAGTCTGTCCTTATAAAGGTTGTTGTTGTTCATTTTAACAATATCAAGTTTTGCATCAGAATTTCCTTCCCACCTTCTGCACAAGTAAATGGAATGGTATATTCTTCCAATCTTATAATCTCTTGATATTGTAATTCCAACGCCGTAATCTTCTCCATAAGATACATTAGGGATTTTTATTTCTCTTAATACAGGTGTATAAAATGCGCGCGGTGCTCCAAGCCCGTTAATACGTAATGCGTTGTTGGGTCCATTATCGGGAGTCCATTCCCTGTGATCAATCAATCCCGGCGGAATTTCGTTTAGAACTATATCTGTTAATTTATATGAACCTACAACCATTGCACATTTTTCAGTATGAAACGTGTCAACTATTGTTTGAATTGTATTCTCATCAGAGTATATATCATCACTATCAAGCTGCAAAGCAAATTTTCCGCATTTGGGATGATGAACAGCTTCGTTCCAGCATCCGCCGATACCGAGATCTTTTCTATCCGGAATAACGTGAATTAGTAAATTAGTGTTTTTTTCTTTTTGTTTAATAAGTTCTGTTGTTCCATCAGTTGAATGGTTATCCACAATTATCAGATTGAATTTGAAGTTTGATTTTTGTTTGAGCACAGAATCAATTGCATCCCCAATTGTTTTAACTCTGTTTCTTACAGGTATGATTACACTTGCTTCAAATTCAAATTTTTCTGATTTGTCAAATTCTATTTCTTTAAACGGAGGTTTGAGAAACGCATTTATATCTTTAAGATGCTGGGTTACTGCCTTTTCCATTTCAACTTGTACTTCCCTGTTTTTGGGATCAACATAGCTGAAATGTTTTTCTTCAGAACCAACATCTTCTAATGTTTCAACTGTGTAAAGATATTCGGGGATTCTTATCACCGGATATTTTTGTGATATTTTAAGTCTTAAATCATAAAATCCGGCATAACTATAATGATCGGTAATTCTTTTTGCTGATTCGTTAATTGCATCTGTTCTAAAAAAAATCACTTCTCCAAAATCAAAATCATCACGCAGACTGCCCGGCTGATAATCAATTACCGGATGTATCTGCAGAACTGACTTTTCTTTTTCATAAGAATCAGAATAAACCATTCCCGCAGAAGTGCTTTCTGCAATCTGAATAAATCGCTCCAATGAAAATTTACCAGGATCGATTGCTTTATCATTCTGAATGATCAGAGTGAATTTTGTTTGGGAATGTTCAGCTATAAGTTCAACGGTTTTACTGCTCTTAAACGAATCACTGATAATTACTTTTACATTAGAAAAATTGTTTTGAACTGTTACTGAAGAGACTACAAAAATTTCTTTTACAAGTGAATTT
>DATHSU010000035.1:0-5808 GCA_035463895.1 Ignavibacteriaceae bacterium
CGTAGTGCGCAGAGTTTTATAAGATTGGTAAACATCATTCCAGGTCCAATAGGTGTCTTCAGGAAAAAAGCAATTGAAGATGCCGGTTTTTATTCAAGTGATACTTTTGCCGAGGATGCAGATCTAACCGTGAAAATAATTGCTGCCGGATGGAAAATTTATTACGAACCAAACTCTATTTCGTATACTGAAGCCCCTTCTAGTCTTCAGCAGCTACTAAAACAAAGATATAGATGGACAAGAGGAATCTTACAGTCTTTAAGAAAACATAAAAGACTTTTAATTAATCCGACAATTAATTTCGGATACACTTTTATTCTTTGGTCAATGTTTTACGAAGCCCTGGTTTGGCCTGCAATGAATATTGCAGCCAATATTTTCTTTATTTCTGCTGCAATAATATTCGGATTCACGCAGCTTATTTTCTTTTGGTGGGCTGGTTTAGCTTTACTTGACCTAATAACTGCACTTTACTGTATTGCTGTGGAAAAAGAAGAGTTTAGGTTGGTGTGGTATGCAATTATTTATAGAATGTTTTTCATACTTATAATAGATATTTGTAAAGCAATGTCAACTATAGAAGAATTTCTAGGTATAAGAATGACGTGGGGTAAACTTGAAAGAGTTGGCGCTGTATAAAATGATTTTAATAATTAATAGCAGGCATTTTAGAGGTAACAAATGGAACTAATTCCTATACTATCAACAATAATTCTTGTTGCAACCATAAGCACTTTTCTCCTTTCTATTGGTGCGTATATTTTGTATAAAATAAGGGAGAGGAAATCAGTGAATACTGTAAGTAGCAGACCTAAAACTGTCCAGGCAGAGCTTATTGTACCGGCGGATGTACTTCCTGGAAGAAGTAGTACTTTGCAGCAATCCAAATCTCCTCAATACCAAAGTCCGTTTACAGTTCAAAAACCTGCTCAGCAATCTACAGTGAATAAACCTGAACCTGAATTTAGTGAGCCAGCAAGCTTTTCTGTAGAGGATACAAAGAAAGTTTTTGCACCGCGTCATCACTATGCAAAAAAAACTAGGGACACAAAATTCTTTAAATATACTTCTGAAGGGTATATTCCTACTGAAGATGATAAAGCTACTGGAGTTCTTAAATGGCGTTGACAAAGGATGGTCAAAAAGGAAGAATCAACCAGTTTCTGATAATGTTTTCAGGAATAGTTATTCTTATGGCTGCAATTCTTGTATATTATTTTGTTTTAAGAGGTGTTTACGGCCGATTCGATATTACCACCCTATTACCCACAAAGGATAGTGTTGAAAAAACTTTAATTGGAAAAACCGATCAGGTTGCGATTTTATATTCTAAATACACAGAAAACATGCTCCCAGACGGCAGTACCTGGTTAGTCGATAATATATCTACGTGGAAAAAATTTTTAAGCAATCTTAACATTAGGTTTAATATACTAACTGATCAGGATATTGAAAATGGTAAACACCATAGTTACAGATTATTAATTCTTGCGGGGTCCAAATCTCTCAGTGATGCTGAAATCCTTCAAATTAAAAAATATCTTGAAAATGGTGGAAGTGTTTTCGCAACAAGCGGAGTGGCGAGTTATTCTGAAGACGGTAAATGGCGGGGATGGCAGTTCTTTAACCAGGTTTTTGGCATGCAATTTACATACGAAATTCAGCACGATAATGTACTGAAGATTCATACCTTGAGGGGTGGTATTCCACTGACAGCAACTATTCCCACCGGATATCCTTTAAAAATTGCTACATGGGATATTCCCATGGCAGCAGAAGTATTAGATCCAAGAACTAAACAGGTTAGTTTCTGGTATAACTTTAGATTGGAAGAAGGTTTAGTCAGAGAAGGTATAAAACGTTCAACCGGAATTGCCTATGGTTCCTATGGAACAGGCAGATTTGTTTGGATGGGATTTGAAATTAATTCCGTGATTGGCTTACAGGAAGATTATATTTTATTTGACAGATTTTTTAATAACTGTATCAATTGGTTAAATTACAGTCCAATTGCGTATATAAAGGATTGGCCTGATGGTTATGATGCAGCTGCAGTTGTTATGCCTGTTGTTTCTAATAATGCACTTAACATTCAGAACCTTTTACCAATTCTTCGTGCAGAAAATACTCGGGCAACTTTTTTTGTTGATCATGAGCGAGCTTCACAGAATAGGAATTTGATTGCTTCTCTGGTTGGTTATGGTGAAGTAGCAGCCTTAGTTGATATTGGTTATTTGTCATCAGTAAATGATACAATAAACAAACTGGATTCATTTGAACAACAATTTGCTAAAATGAAATCAGCGAAAATTATTCTTGAAAATATCACTAACACTCCTGTTTTTGGGCTATTCCCTTATTACGGACTTTTTAACAACAATACTGTATCTGCGGCGATAAACTCTGAGTACAGATACTTGTTAACTGATTCACTTACCGATAGATCGGTTCCACGAACTTTAATCAGAGGTGAAAACAGAATACTCAGTATGACTAAAACAGCCCGCGATGATTATGAAGTAATAAGAGATTATGGACTTACTCTTCCGGATTTTCAGTTTTACACTTATCAGGAGGATATAGACAGAATTCTTTTCGAGGGTGGAATGTATATTCTGAAAATTCATACCGATTTTCAATGCAGATACGATTATGTAGACGTTGTTAGAGATGTAATCAAAGATCTAAAGAAAAAAAGGTTTTGGATCACTACAGCTTCTGAAATACATAAATGGTATGAGAAACGGGATTATATAGAGTTAAGAGCAGAAAGAAGAGGCAATAACAGGGTTGCTATTAAAGTTTCAAATCCTGGAAAAGAACTGATTAACGATCTTGTTATTGATGTGGATTTGAATGACGATGTAAAAAATATTTCACTTGATACAGAAATTATCGGCACTAAACCAGCAGTAATAAAACATGATCCGGGAAGCAGGTTTCTTTTCTTACTTATAGATAGTTTGAAACCTGGTGAATCACGTACTTATTTTATTGATTATGACAGATTTAACACTTAATGCAGAGTATTCTTTTCATATGTACTGTATTTAATTAAAAATAGTTACAATGTTTTTACCTTAACTATGAATAAACACTGCATATTCTTGTTTGCATTTCTTCTAATTACAACCTGCTCTGTTTATCCTCAGGAGAAGTTAGCTCTCCATTTTTCTGACGCAACAAATAAAATAGAATCTGCAAAACTTCTGGAAAAAATAACTTACTGGGAGCTGTTTCTTCTCAATAATAAAATTAACTATGATGTTATTTATGATAAAGATTTAGAATCTGGCATATCTCACAAGAAGTATCATACGATAATGTTCCCCTATACAAAAGTAGTGAGTAAAGATGCTTATGTTTCAATTGTAAAATATCTGGAAAAAGGGGGAAATTTAATTGCATTTGGAGAGTTTTGTTTTTATGAACAGGGAATCAACACAAAAAGTTTTGAGCGATTAGAATATTTATTTGGAGTTTTATATTCTGGCTCTATACAGCAGAAACAAATGAGTTTATTAGCTGAATTTAATAACCAATTTCCTTTAACAAAAGATATCGCTAATCGGTTACTGATTCAGGTTTCTGCTAAAAGCAGTCCAGTTTATGTTGAAATAATATCCTCCAAAAGTATATCTATTAGTAAAGTAAAATCTGACAAAACAAATAACAAAATCGAGAGATCTTTAATAGTCTTAAATACTTTACTTAATTCAAAAGCTATATGGTTTTCTTTTGATCCTCTGGAAATAATCAGCAGCAGGGATGACGTTGTGAAATTTGGGAAAATTATTTTAAATACAATAAACTGGTTTGAAGAATCTGTTCCTAATTGATTTTATTTTTAGAAACGGAATAACAAGCATGTAAATTTTGAATAATTTAATAGCAAATAAGGTTTCTTATTATCTATTCTATTTCTCTATGTTTTTTTCTTCAACTTTCCATTTTTATCCTGAACTTTTTTTTAATGACCCTTTTGATTCTACTGAAAAAGGAAAAAAATAAAAAATATTACCCAATAGAAAATGCAACAACTAATGAAGTGCCAACAACGGTTGATTACTTGGATTCATCACCGATTAGTTTTGGTTTGCTGAAATATGTGTAAATGGCATTTTCGTTCAAAACCTCACTTAAGAGGAATAGAAAATTCTTCCTCCTTCAGTGCTTTACTTTGATGTTCCATTTGTTGGCAATAATTTCAATTTTTATATAGTTTAATACGATAAAAATGGAAAATCAATTAAAAGTTGTTGATATTATGTGCTTTAACCCAAATGTTTCGGACCTGATTTCAGATTTAGAATGTTTTTACAAAATCCTATCTTTTGTACTATATGGCTCTTCTGAATTCAGTGAAGAAGTAAATAATGCCGTAATAGTGTTTTGGGGTACTATTTATACCCTCTACTCAGCAAAAGCTTCTTTTTTTGGCACTCAACTTGTCCATTTGCATTAGATAGATAATCACGATAATGAAAATTTTTTCCGAATCGAGAGAAAATCTATTTATAATGATTTTGTAGAAATTGGTAATGTAAGTCAAAATGTGACTTTTTTTACCGATAGTGGTGGTAATTTATACGGAGGAGGCACTTTTTCTATCGCGAAAAAGTCAATTTCGACTCAGATTCTGCTAATAGTAAGACATGCTTTTACAGAATTCGTGATTATAATGGCAATTATTATCGAGAATACTCAAATTAAATTACTATTAGTTAATGACTAATTTATTAGAAGATTAAATTGGATGAAGCAAAACCACATATCAAGTCTCTTTTAAAAGCAATTTTTAGAAGTTATAAAGATCCAATTGTTGCACTGGATAGCGGCAATTATGTTACTGAGTATAATGAGTCTGCAGCATCATTGTTGAAGATCAATAACGATAACCTTAGTCTAAATGATATACTTCTTGAGGAATCCGGCAACAAATTAAACGAGTTGATTCAAGCTTCCATTAAAAATAAAAGCTACATAACTTATGAAGACTTTGTTCTGAAATTAAAGGATACTTCTGAAATAATAATCAATTTAAATCTAAACTACATAAGTTTTGAAAATGATTTTTTTGTACTGGTATCATTACTCGGTGAAAATTCAGATTCTTCAATGTTAAATTTTACTAAAATTGATATTAGATCAGGTAATCCTCTTGAATCAATACTTAATCAGCAGCTTAAAAAAGTACTTAAAGAAATAAAAAATCTCTATCCATTTACGCTAACCGGCAAAGACCGATTAAGAAAACTTATAGATGAATTTGACGAAGCCATTAGAATAAAAAATAATAAGGGTAAGTTTATTTTAGTTAACCTGGCTTTTGCACAGAGTCTCGGTATTTCGGTCACTCAGCTTGAGGGAAGAAACGAAACTGATTTTATTCCTCAGTTCGTTAAAGATTTTCTGTTATCAATCGACAGGTATTTATTCGAAACCCATAATTATATTATTATCGAAGGGATTCCTCTCCAGGGAATTTTTGATGCATCTGAGCAGCAGGTTATTCAGATACCTATCCAGGATTATGAAAACAATGTTGTTGCAGTAGTGAGCATTACACAAAGTAAAACTAAATATCCGGATAACACAATTTCTGCAGATTTGTATTTATCAGGGGAAATAATTGAAATATTTCCAAAACCTACTGCTTATCTCGATAAGTATAGTCAGTTTCAGCACATAAGTAAGGATTTTTGTAAATTATTAGCCATAGAATCAGAATCACCTAGCGGTATTCATATTTCAGAGGTATTGCCATCAGAATTAACTGAGAGTATTAAAAATTTTCAGAGTAGTAAT
>DATHSU010000036.1:0-3001 GCA_035463895.1 Ignavibacteriaceae bacterium
CTAGTCGAAACAATGATGAAAAAAAGCACCTGTTTGAAATAACCGTTGATGTTTATCATACAAAAGTCTCCGTAACGAAGGAATTAAAAATTATTATTTACAATATGTTTTTAAGAACTGAATATTGCAAGAGAGATAATATGAAATCCGCTGATTCTTTAATTCATTTGTTAAGAATATTCGATAATTTTACATAAACATCAGGAGAAATTATGAACCGGATATTATACTTCATCTCAGCCGTTATCTTATCAGTTACTTTATTTGCACAAACGGAAACAGAAACTAAAACCCTTCTTATTCGCTGCGATGATATCGGTATGAGTCACGGTGTTAATACTGCTGCGAAAGAATTGATAGATGAAGGATTGAAATTCTCTGCATCAGTAATGGTGCCCTGTTCCTGGTTCGATGAAGCTGTGGATATATTGAAAGATGCTCATCAGGTAAGTGTCGGCATTCATCTCACTTTAAACGCGGAGTGGAAAAATTACAGGTTGGGACCTGTTGCAGGGGTTAGTGCAGTCCCTTCACTTGTGGATTCAATTGGATATTTCTTTCCTTCACGTGCTACGTTTTTTGCTAATAATCCTAAACTGGATGAGGTTGAACTGGAGTTAAGATCACAGATCGAGAAGGCATTAAAAGCAGGACTAAAAGTTTCTTATCTCGATTATCACATGGGAACAGCAGTAGATAATAATGATATGAGAAAAATTGTTGAAAAACTTGCCGCAGAATATAATCTGGCAATCTCACGTTACTTCGGTGAAGTAGACATTGAAAGTATGTACAGCATTGATATTGAAGAAAAAGAAAATCATTTATTAAAAACGCTTGATGAATTGAAAGAAGATCAGCTCAATCTGCTGGTTTGTCATATTGCAAAGGACAATGATGAAATGCAGGCAATGATTGATCTGAATCCGTTTGGATTAAAAGAAATGAGCCGGCACAGGGAAGCTGAACTGACAGCTCTTCTTTCCGCTGTAAGAAATGATGAATTCCACAAGCGGGGGATAACACTTATTAACTATAATGATTTAATAAAAGAAATAGGTTTGCAAAGTATGAAGTCGCCTTTGGATAGCGGGTATTGAATTTGCACAAATTACACCACCTTGTATCTATCCCAGCCACTTCTTAAGTTAACAATGTTTAATTGGACACAATTAATTGCGGAGTTTCTTATGAAGCCGAGTTACTTCCAAAACTTCCTTCCACAAAAACCAAAAACTACGTCTATGCCAGGGGCATTGCGCTCTGCGCATAGGAAATATATTTTAGAAAAAATCATTGTATAATGAAGAAATAGTAGAAAAGACAGAATGATGAAAAAAGTATTTATTGTACTACTGCTAACAACAATTACAATAAACGCACAGAACCCCGTGGTACTACAGCCCTGGATGCAGGTGGAAGGAACATACAACGGGCAAAAACTTGGAAGCAGCGTTGGCTTTGCAGGCAAGATAGGCGACAGTACTATTATAACTGCAAGCGATGTAAATGGAATAAATATGTATCATATAAAAACTCCTGATAATACGGTTCCCAGATTCTTTTTCCCGGGTGTCGATTGCTCACTTGGAGATTTTAATGGGGATGGTATCCAGGACTTGCTTGCTAATGGCAACCCTACAAAAATATATTTGGGTATATCTGAAGGTGTATTTGATACAATACCCTTTTTTGTTAAACACCAGGAACCTGATGGAGATACCTTTGGAAGACGTGTAGCTATTGGTAAAATAAATGGTGATTTATTTGATGACCTGGTTATCACTGATGATTTCTATCCAAATGGACTAGGCAATGGCAGAGTATATATTTTCTTTGGAGGAATAGATATGGATACCATACCCAATTTCTTATTAGATGGTTATATCCGATCCAGGTTAGGTTTTAATATAACAACAGGAGATTTAAATAATGATGGTTATGATGATATTATTGTGAAAGGACGTGACTTTAACGCTCCCACTTCTCTTGACAGGTTTCCATACATTAAAATTTTTCTTGGAGGAAATACAATTGATACCACTGCCTGGAAATATTTAAAAGGGACACGTACTAATTCCTTTGGATTATCATGCTTTGACGTAAACGGTGACGGTGTAAAAGATTTGTTATGGACTAATTATTCTTCCACTGATTCAATGAACTCTGTATATATTCATTATTCTGTAAATAATGATGTTGATACTTTGCCCTCACTAATACTTCTCAATAGTTGGGCACAAAATGTAACTAATGCCGGAGACATGAATGGAGATGGATATGATGATATATTAATAAGTTCAAATGGTTCAGATGCAGGTGGAAACTCGTATATATTTGTTTACAGCGGTGGTCCAAATATGGATACACACTTTGATGCAGCGGTTGGTATCGGTGGTGTAAGTAATTTAGGCGCTTTTGGCAGCATAGCAGGTATAGGTGATGTAAATGGAGATGGACTAGACGATATTCTGGTTGGAGCATATACTTACCAATGGTTTACAGAGCGAGGAAAGTGGTTTATATTCTTAGGCGATTCCAGCATTCCAGTAACTTCTATAAAGGACGATGAATTTTCTTTACCTTCTGATTTTATATTGTTTCAAAATCACCCTAATCCATTTAATCCAAAAACAGTAATCAGTTGGCAGTCCTCAGTCTTCAGTCATACAACAATAAAGATTTTTGATATACTCGGAAAAGAAATCGCTACACTTGTTGATGAAGAAAAACCAGCAGGAAAATATGAAGTTGAGTTTAATGCAGGCAACCTTTCCAGCGGGGTGTATTTTTATACAATTACTCTTATTACCAGTGACGGGAAAAAACAAACTACAACCAAGAAAATGATACTGCTCTCAGAGTTAGAATGGAAACAGGAAGAAGAATATGAAAAGCAGCTTCTAGAAATGACCATAAAAGGCAATAAGGCAGCACAGGTTGAACTTTCTGAAAGAATGATGTCTAAAACTTCTCCTCAGTTAAGGAAATATATTTTAGA
>DATHSU010000037.1:0-1997 GCA_035463895.1 Ignavibacteriaceae bacterium
GATATTAAGTCCGGTGAAATGACATTTCCTTTATCATCTAATGAATGTGCACTTTTACTGCATTTATTCACCAGCCACTCCGGCAGTCCTTGATTCTCATATTCAGCAAGAATGTATGGACCGGGTTTTACAATTAAATCCAATCCAACTTTTTTGCAAAGCTTGATATACTTAACAAGATTTCTTGCTGGATGTGTTTCACCTGTAAAATCAAATTTGTTCTCTTCGTACTCTTGCCAATCCCACGGAATGTAAGTTGAGGTTGTATTAGCGCCAGCCTGTTTTAGTAGTAATAGATGTTTTTTCCAGAGTTTTGGGTCAAGTCTGAAGTAATGAATTTCTCCGGAGATAACAAAGAATGGCTTTCCATCTTTTATAAAATATCCTTTTGCTGCCTTAAAACTCATTGACTTAAATCCTGTATTTCCTATACGATTTAAAAAATTTCGTAATTTATATTAACTATTGATTGAAGTAAATCCTGTCCGCTTCAATCGGTTCTTCATCTGTTCTTAATAACTAATAACAATTTCAACCGGGAGTTCCTTTATAGTGATTGCATTTTTAGTGAAAGTTTTTGTTTCATTACCATTTACGATTACCTGGTCTGGGAGTTTTGATCCATTAAAATTCTTAATCTTTATTCCACCCTTTGGAAGTTTGACATCACCATAAATTGAAAAATGATATTCATCATTTTCTTTTTTAATTGAGTAGGAAAGCTCACCGTAATACGTTGGAAGATTTTCAACTGACATTCCATCTGGTGAATCAATCCAACCCTGATAAAGTGCAGCACCGATAACAAGTGAAGAATCGTCTTCGTTTTCATAAACAAACATTGAGCGAACTGCATTTATAAAATCAGAACCTACCCAGGTATGTGGCATATCTCCGATGAAGCCGGGATGTCTTTCATCTTTCCAAACAACTTCAGCCCAATGATTCCAACCTTGTGGTCTCTGATCGTTTAAGAAATATTCTATTAGCTCGTGTGCACGTTCGGGCTGATCTAAATAAATGAAGGAACCTATTAAACGATTCTCATATGGTGTGTAATTAACCCAGTCAATCTTTCCATCTCTTCTATTCTTAAAGAACTCATAATATTTTTCAAAAGTATTATAAACCTGTGGTTTGGGTAAATTATTAAGCTCGTTGCAGGGTGTAAGTGCAATTGTGGTTGATGTTGCATCAAAATCACCAAGCTCAACACATCCGGGTATGTAATCAATTTCCCTGACTTTCATTACAAGGTTAATTGAATTGTAAAGATTTTCTTTAAAAGTGTCGCGAATCTTTTTTACTCTTACATAATTTTCTTTTTCACCAAGAATAAGCTGAATCTCTGCTGCATCCTTCAAACCTTTTATTATGAAAAAATTATCCCAGTAAGAGTGCATGGGTTTTGCAGAGTAACCTTCGTGACTTATTGATTCCGGAACTAAACCATAATAAGCACGAACACTGTCGTTACCATATTTAAAGTGATCTGTTGAACGTTCTGCAATTAATGATTCAATATAATCAACTGCTTTAAGCACATTCGTATTTTTTGATCTGAGAAAAGTTGTATCCTTTGTGAAGTTGAAATACTCCTTTATCAGGTAAATCAACTGACCATGACTGTCGTGTTCAGGTACCGGATCAGGACCTCTGGAATCAACTACGCATGGAACTTTTCCACTTTCATATTGATGATCCGCATACCAATCAATAAATTCTTTGACTTCATTTACTATTCCTGATTTTAACAATGCAGAAGATGTAAGTGAACCATCTCTTATCCAGCTTCTTTCATAAGAACGTGAACAAGGTTGAATTCCCGCATTATCTATATTAATTATTATGTAAGCAAGGTTGGATTTCCAGGTGTTAATTATCTTGTCGGCAGATTTGGGAAGGTTGAATTTTATATGGTTTATTTTTGATTCCCAAAAATCTTTTGTTGCAGAAAAAAGTTTGTCGACTCTTTCCTCAATTGAGTCCGTTTGCGG
>DATHSU010000038.1:0-3143 GCA_035463895.1 Ignavibacteriaceae bacterium
ATGAATGAACCCGATTGAAGCGGCAGTTAATATTAGCAGTAAAGATGAGTCTTCCATATTATTCCTTTCAACAAATTCTTGGAAGTTGTTCAATAGTGTGAAGATCAAGTATCCGTTTTGTTCCTATAGTTGTCTTTAGAATTACTTTGCCATTAAATTCATTGGTGACTTCTCCAATATTTTCCGAATCAATACCAAGGGGATGATTTCTCATTTCAGCTAAAAGACTATCAGCATCTTCAGGAGAAACAAAGCACACCAGCTTACCCTCATTGGCAATGTAAAGCGGGTCGAGTCCCAGTAATTCGCAGGCAGCCTTAACTTCATTTTTAATTTTTATTTTATCCTGATTTATCTGGATTCCGACACCAGCTTTTGAGGAAATTTCGTTTAATGTCGTAGCGAGTCCTCCTCTGGTAGGATCTCTGAGTACGTGAATATTTTTTGTAACTGACAGCATCTTATCAACCAAATCATTAAGTGGAGCAGTATCACTCTTTATTTCAGATTCGAAGGAAAGATTTTCTCTGGCAGATAGAACCGCAATTCCATGATCTGCAATTGTTCCGCTTAGAATAATTTTATCTCCCACTTTAACATTTGATGGCGACAAATCAACTAAGTCCGGCACGATACCTATTCCCGATGTATTTATGAAAATCTTATCTCCTTTACCTTTCTCAACAACCTTTGTATCACCCGTAACTATCTGAACATTACATCTTTCTGCGGCAGATTGCATTGATTCAGTAATTAATCCAAGAGATTTAATATCAAACCCTTCCTCAAGAATAAATGAAGCAGAAAGATAAATTGGTTTTGCACCGCACATCGCAAGATCATTGACGGTACCATAAACAGCTAGCTCACCAATATTTCCGCCAGGGAAGAAAATCGGATTTACAACGAAGGAATCAGTTGTGAATGCAAGTTTCATCCCATTAAGATTGAATACGGCACCATCATGCTCTTTTGCAAGTAAATCATTGTTAAATGATTTAATAAATACTTCTTGAATCAATTTGCTTGTAAGTGAGCCACCGCTTCCATGTGCAAGCAAAATTTTATCAAACTCATTTTTAGGTATAGGACAATCCATTTTCCAATTCCGTTAGAATCCGTTTGACCTGCCTGTCGGAAGACAGGTCCGTTTTATCCGTGTTCCATTGTTTTAACAACAGACCGATAATTATAATAAGCAGCACAAGCACCTTCAGACGATACCATCGGTGCGCCTATGGGTTTGTTTGGGTTACACTCATTGCCAAATAACGCACAATCATTTGGCTTTTTCAATCCCTGAAGAATTTCTCCTGCTATACATCTTTCATCTTCATTGGAAGTAACAGTAATAATCTCAAATGCTTTTTCAGCATCGAAGTGATTGAATTCATCTCTTATTCTCAATCCGCTGTTTTTGATTTCACCAAGCCCTCTCCAATTTCTATCACAGACTTCAAATACATTGTAGATTGTTTCCTGCGCTTTAAGGTTTCCGACTTTCGTTACAACTCTTTTGTATTGATTTAGAGTTTTGCTTTCATTTAACAAATTTTGTTTAGCCGTTAAAAGAATTCCTTCCAGAATATCAACAGGTTCAAATCCGGTAATAGTAATCGGTAAGTTATAATGACTTGAAATATCTTCGCACCAATCAGTTCCGGTTATTGTGCAGACGTGACCGGGTGCAAGCAATCCATTCAGCCTGATTAATTCAGAGTTGAGTAAGGTTTTAACAGCGGGTGGAATCAAGACATGTGAACTTAAAACAAAATAATTATCCAGCATTAATTTCTTTGCAGCTAATGCTGAAGCAGCATTTGCCGGTGCGGTTGTTTCAAATCCAATTGCAAAAAATATTATCTTATTATCTGGATTCTCTTTTGCCAGTTTAACAGCATCTAACGGTGAGTAGATCATTCTTACATCAGCACCATTTGACCTGGCTTCAAGAAGACTGCTGCCGCTTCCGGGTATTCTCAACATATCGCCGTAAGAAGTAAAAATCACATCTTTGTGCCGAGAAAGTAATATAGCTTTATCGATCATTTCTATTGGTGTTACACAAACAGGACAGCCGGGTCCGTGAATCAAATTTATATTTTCAGGAAGAAGTTCTTCCAGGTTGTATTTTAAAATTGTGTGAGTCTGGCTTCCGCATACTTCCATAATATTAATGGGAGGAAGTTTAAGTGAATGAATCTGATCGGCCAGAATCTTTACTAAATCAGTATCGCGGTATTCATCAAGAAATTTCATTTCATTTTCTTCCTGATAATCTCCTCAGCCTCAGATATTGCTTTAAGGTGATTTCGTGCTTCGTTTTCATTTACTTTATTCAGTGCGTATCCTACATGAACCATAACGTATTCACCAACTTTTATGTCAGGGATAAAATCAATACAAACCTTTTTAATAACTCCGTCAAAGTTTACTTCTGCCATTCTTGGAGAAATATCAGCATCATCTACTTTTTGAATTTTACCCGGGATAGCAAGACACATAATTACACTCTTTCTGATTCAGTTTTTACAAGTTTGCTTTGCTTAGATTTAACAATAAAATGATTCGCAAGTACCGCTTGTCCGAATGAAATTCCACCATCGTTGGTTGGAATTTTTTGATTCCAGTTTGGAATGAAACCGTTTTCAGTTAGCCGGTCAATTGTTTTCTCCAGTAAAAAGACATTCTGAAAACATCCGCCTGTAAGAACCACATTTTTCTGCGCAGTTCTCTTTGCAAGTGTAGCAATTATTTCAGCAAGAGTATTGTGGAACTTCGCGGAAATTTCAGATGCAGGAATTTCTTTTTCCAAATCAATGAACATTTGTTCAAATATTGGCTGCCAGTTAACGATAAGCCTTTCTTTTTCTATTAAATTAAAGTCATAATAAGTTTTAGTCTGTTTATCTGCAATAAATTCAAGCATCATTGCTGCCTGACCTTCGTAAGTTGACCTTTGACAGATATTAAGTAATGATGACACTGCATCAAAAAGCCGCCCTCCACTTGAAGTGGTGAAACAATTAATATTTTTCTCCAGCATCCGGCTAAATATATTTAAATCATTTGTGGAAAAAGATGAACATAATTTATCAACCGGAATATTCTCACCAAATATTTCATCAAGAATTCCTATTAAA
>DATHSU010000039.1:0-7881 GCA_035463895.1 Ignavibacteriaceae bacterium
TGTTGCACTTGTCATCTCAAGCAATCCGAGTTCACCGCGAGGCACAGTAAAATCAACTGTTATGTTTCCTGTATGTCTTTGATCGAAATCAAGAGGAGCAATAACCTTAGGAGGTTGTGCGTCTAAATTTCTGAATACTGCTGTCTGGCTTGAAGATCTTGATGATCCTGTACCTTCTGCAATAGAGAAAGTATATTGAAGTGATAAACCAAAATAGCTTATCCTTGTAACATCAAGTGAAAATGCCAAACCTTTTGTTGTACCAAAATCTGAGTTGGATGGATGAATGTATGTTCTTAATTCTCCGCCTTCCACTTTCTGGAAGAAACTGAGCTGCCTGTTAACCAAACCTTTTATGTTTTTATAAAACAGTGTAAGATTCAATGCTGCATTATTTCCAAGAAGCTGTCTGAAACCAACTTCATATTGAGTTGTTTCTTCAGAAACAATTGTTCCATCCTGAACATATTGCGGATCGAAGCTGATAAACTGATCCAAATCAAACTGACTTGCATAAAGATCAGTTAAAGCAGGGATCTGAATAAATCTTCCGTACTGAGCGTGGAATACTGTTGACTCAGTAACAGGAAAACCTATACCGATTCTTGGAGAAAATTGAACTTCAACTTCTTTTTCTTTGAAGTCGCCTGGATCATAATCATTAGGATCTGAACCTCCGCCAAACGGGAAGCTGGGATCTCTTAACACATCGGTTTTTGCATCAAAGTAGTCCATTCTTAAACCAACGTTAAGAACAAGATCTTCTAATTCAAATCTGTCCTGAACATAAGCGTAAGCAAATATCGGCTCTTTTGGTGCAAATTCGTCGCCAGAACTTGATTTTGTTCTTCCGGTAATATCGTATCCAAAAACAGTTGGCTGTAATGTTTCAAATTTTTCACGTTCAGTTAAATTAGCCAATGTCCTAGACTGCAATGCAATAGGACTAACAACATAATTTCTAACAATATTGTAATTAAACCCGCCGCCAATTTCAATAAGGTGGTTAGCTAGCTGATGGGTTAAATCCACATCAACATTAAGTGCATCATTTTCCTGGTTTGAGTAAAGATTATTAACTCTTCCATATAACCAGAAAATATTATTTTGATCAGCACTTCTCGATGTAGTAGCCCAGGGAACTATCTGTCCTCTATCGCCGGGACGGACGAGAGTAATACCGAATTGTTCAGCAAAACGGGCACTGTCTCCATAAGCATAAAGGTCATCTCTGAAGAAAGGATCCATTTGTGTTGCACGGTCTCTCTTAACGCCAACATTCAGATTCCAGAATGTATTAGCGCTAACAGTCTGGCTTAATCTTCCGTTAAAAGAATAATTACGCTGCTCTAAAGCAGGGTTAAAAGCTGAATTATTCTTGGCATATGAGTGTATGTATAACCTGTAATCTCTAAGATTAATATTGGCACCAAGATTTAAACGGAAATCACCAAAAGTATGTCTTGTTCTACCGGTGAATCTCCAAATGCCCGATTCATTGTTTTCATTAATTTTAGTGGTTTTACCAATTGACTCAAAATTTCTTTCAATATTGGAGGGCGCAGCATCCAGGAACCAGCCTCTTTCACCGGATAGAAATATTGTATGATCTGCGTTACCCGGAATTATTGGTCCACTAAGATTAAGGTTATAAAGGTTATATCCGAAATCATCAAGGTATTGAGAAGTAACAACATCGGCAAAAACATTGTAATGCGGTTGTCCGGATTTTGTAGTAACGTTAACAATACCCGACTGAGCCTGACCATATTTTGCTTCATAACCGCCGACCTGGAAGGATACCTGCTCAATAGCATTATCACTTACCTGCGAACGGTTAGCATTATTGAAGACGTTATTTTGAGGAACACCATCAATAATATAAAGAACTTCGCTGCCTCTACCTCCGCGCACGTTAATAGTTGCATTACCATCAACGCCGCCGCTTCCATCCTGAACAACAACACCGGACTGCAAGGCAACAACGTTTGTAACTCCTCTTACAGGAAGTTTGGCAATCTGGTCTCCGTCAAGCACTTTAACAGTGTTGGTAGATTTAGCTTCAAAAAACTTCCTATCGATTACAACAATATCCTCCAGTGTAAAATCCGTAGAAAGATCAATATTCAATTCGTAGGTAATACCAGCAACAACACGCACATTTTCAATTGTTTTTGGAGCATAACCGACGTATGAAGCTCGGATTGTGTAAGTACCTGGGGTAATATTAAGAATGAAATACTCTCCGTTAATATCAGTTGCTGCTCCCATATTGGAACCTTCAATCAAAAGGTTAGCGCCAATTAATGGTTCTTTTGTGTCGGTATCTATTATGACACCACTAAGTTTACCAACACCGGTTTGAGCAAAAGTAACTGATGCGAACAGGAAAAAGAGAGTTGCAATGATAGAAAAATTGTAAAATTTTTTCATCTCTTCTCCACATAATAATTATTAACTAATAATATTTATACAAAGCACGAAGCTTTGTTATACCTTAAAAAAAAGCGGATGGGTTCCCCGGTAAGTCCCGGGGAAAATCTGCCATCCGCCTTAAATGTACTAAGAACTATCTATCATATGATTACTATAACAACATCATTTTCTTTGATGAAGTAAAGTTTCCGGCTGTAATTGAATAAACATACATTCCGGATGCTAAATTCTGAGCACTGAAATCAACTTCATAAGAACCAGCGTCTTTTACTGTGTTAACTAATGAAGCTACTTCCTTACCAAGCATATCATAAACCTTTATAGCAACATTGCTTCTTTCAGCAACTGAATACTTAATAGTTGTGCTTGGGTTAAATGGATTAGGATAGTTCTGTTCTAAGTTGAATGAACTAACAACTCCGGGATTTTCAACACTGGTTGGTATCTGTGTAACAACTGCAGATAAATACTGCCAGGTACCAAGAGCATTATCATCACCTGTAAACAGTGATGTTCCGGGTATAGCATCAACAAAGAATACAAAATGAGCTACCACATCAAGCATATTTCCATTGGGAACAAGTTCAAGTCTTCTTGCAACATTTGCATAAGTTTCAGAAGTCAACTGTTCGCCAATAACCTGAGGTGCTGTGAATGTTACACCTGCATCTGTTGAAACTGCCCAATGAAGATCTGTGTAGAATGATGTGGTACTTGTACCGGTATAAGTATTAATTGTACTTCCGCCAACTGCACCTGAGTATTCAGGAGCTGTCCAGATAACAAATACAACCTGTCCGTCATCAGAAACACTTACAGATGGATAAGCTTGTCCGATACCGTTACCAGGACGAAAATCAGCCATAATTGAGTTTGGTTCAAAAGCAACTTCCGGAACACCGATATCATACCATTGACCAAGATCGCTGTTCCAGTATACAAGCGGGAATGCATTTACTGTATCGCCAGCGGTATTAATACCTTCGCCATATCCGTTCATAACAACGTGTGTAACACCATTTTCACTTATATTTGCATTCAACTGACCGAAGTTTTCGAAATATGGCGCTAAATTTGGATTATTAGCAACCTGTCCGTAAACTCCATCTTCAGCAATAGTAATACCAAACCATGTAGCGCCAAAATCGGTTGTTCCATACCAGTAAACACCGTCGTTGGTGTCTGGTGTCATTGTAACCCAAGCGCCAATAGTAGCCATAAATTGACCACCGGCAGCACCATATAATGGATTTTCTGAAGGACCACCAGCAGCTAAATTTACGTTTGGATCACCTGCACCGATAACTGCTATTGAATCAAAGCTATTACCACCATCAGTTGATCTTCTGATAGTTGGTGTAGTGTTTAATGTCCAGATTGTACCATCAGTATGATAGTAAAAATCCGGGAAGTTATCACCAAAGGTAGTTGTTGGAAGTGGTGAAACAGGCTGAAGGTTTACTAAATCTATAATTGAATGATGTGAAACGCCACCAGAGTGAGCCATTATTAAAGCATTACCATCAAGCGGACCGCCAACGCAATACTGCAATGTTCCCCAGCCATAATTGGCAACTGTAGGATCGAATGCATTAAATACGTCAATCGGAGCACCGAATGCGGAGTATCCAAACATTACCCTTCTGTTTGAATTTACAGCAAGGTCTCTTTCCATTGCAGTAAAGAATGGATTAAGAGTACCATCGCCATCGATGTCTGCCAGATCGATCATTTTAGGAATAACATTATTTCCACCGTAATCGTAATCGGTAATTATAAAAGTTTCACCGATAGCAGTGAGTTTTTCTAATATTGTAGATGGACCCTGCTTAACCTGAAGGTTAGCATCCGGCACCATTCTTTTTACTTCTACAACATTTCGATCCTGTGCAAAGGCAAATGAAAATATTGCCAATGCGATAAACAAAACAGAAAGTTTTTTGATCATAACGATCTCCTTTTGAAGTTATGTGTAAGTTAGTTAGTTAATTTATTTTCGACAAAATACACAAAATTATTTATTTGCGAGAAACACAGAAACAAAATACCAACAATGGGGTTTTTAGTCAAGTTTTTAAGCTTTTTTATTTTACACAGTAGAAATAACAAATTTTAATGATTTTGTCAAGAGATTCGATTTTCCGTTAATAATTGATTCCAACCGGATAAATGTTTATTATGCCAATAGTGGAAGAAATTTCATTTAATATCGAACTATCTGCCCTCGAATCAATATTTATAACAGTTAAAGCTTCTTTGCCTTTTTCAATTCTGCCTAAAGACAAGCCTGCAATGTTTATATCGGCATCAGCAAGTATCCTGCCTATAGATGCTATCATACCGGGTTTATCAATATTCTTAAGCAGCAACATATTTCCTTCAGGTTTTATCTCCAGAAGGAATTCATCAATTTCAACAATACGCAGTTCTTTGCTTCCGAATACTGTGCCCGATATTTTTTTAACGGAGCTTTCAGAAATCAATTCAACAGTTAAAAGATTTTTATAATGATCGCTCTCGCCTTTTCTAACCTGCCGGAGTGAGATGCCCATTTCTTCAATGATCGAAAAAGAGTTTACATAATTTACAGGTTCTGATAATCTGTTTTCTAAAAATCCTTTTAAAACGGAGGCTGCAATTTCAGATTCATAGTTATGTAAAGATTTTCCGCTTAATGTTACAGCTATGTGTTTAAGTTTTTCACTGAAGATTTGTGAAATGAAAGAACCGAGTTTTTCACCGAGGTTTAAGTAAGGCTGCATTTCAATTTCAACAGGTTTATAAAATCCTTTTAAATTAACTGCCCCTGTTATTTTACCTTCATTAAAATACTGTACTATTTGTTCGGCAATTTGAATGGCAACCTTCTCCTGTGCTTCATCGGTTGAAGCACCCAAATGCGGAGTACAAACAACTTTTGGATGATTAATTAATCTGCTTGAAAAATCGGGCGGCTCAGTTTCATATACATCAAAAGCTGCAGAAGATACTTTACCCGAGTCTAATGCAGTTACTATATCTTCTTCGTTTATAATTCCGCCTCGTGCACAATTAATTATTTTAACGCCGTCTTTGCATTTATCAAGTGTCTGCGAGTTTATAAGATCTATTGTTGAATCATTCAAAGGAACGTGCACAGATATTATATCTGCTGTTTGCCAGATTTTATTAAGATCAACGAGCGATATACCAAAATCCTTTGCAACTTCGGATGATAATAAAGGATCGTAACCTATTATGTTCATTCCAAAAGCTTCTGCTCTTCTTCCAACTTCCCTGCCAATTTTACCCAGACCTATAATTGCAAGTGTCTTTCCATAAAGTTCTGTGCCGCTGAAATTTTTTCTTTCCCATTTTTTATTAAGTAGTGAAAGATTTGACTGAGGAATATTTCTGCACATTGAAAGTATTAAAGCCATTGTGTGTTCAGCAGTTGATATTGTATTTCCGCCGGGAGTGTTCATAACAACTATACCCTTTCGTGTAGCAGAATTAACATCTATATTATCAACACCAGTACCTGCACGGCCAATAACTTCCATTGATTTTGCTGCAGCTATAATATCAGAGTCAACCTGAGTAGAACTGCGAACAACAAGCGCATTGAATGAAGGTATTATCCGCAAAAGTTCTTCTTTGCTTAAACCGGTGTTATATTGTACTTCGAATCCGGCAGTTTTGAAAAGAGAGATGCAGTTATTATTAACTGCATCAGAGATTAGAATTTTTTTCATCGGGTGCTAAAAAATCTGTAAAAAATTTCTTAGTCTAAACCTTCCTAAATTAAAGCACTTAATTTTTGTACGATCTGCTGTTTAGGAACAGCGCCAATAATTGTTTCTTTAACCTGTCCGCCTTTGAAAATTAATAAAGTAGGTATGCTACGCACACCGTATTTGATTGATGTTTCCTGGTTGTTATCGACATCAAGTTTACCAACTTTCAGTTTGCCGTCATATTCTTCAGCTAACTGCTCAACAACAGGAGCGATTATTTTGCACGGTCCGCACCATACGGCCCAGAAATCTAACAGTACAGGAATATCTGAGTTAATTACTTCCTGTTCAAAATTTTGATCTGTAATAGTTAAAGGTTTCATATTATCCTCAAAAAATTTTATAAGTTAATCTTAAAAATTACTGACCCACATAGTTAACAACATCTTCGCCCCCGTCAGCATTTATTATTCCACCGGAAATCCATTCACCGCCATCCCTGCAAAGAAGCGAAATAACTTTTGCAACTTCTTCGGGTGTGGTTAGTCTTCCCCTTGGATTTTTTCTTAAAGCAACTCCAATCATTTCAGCGTTGCCGGGAATTTTTCTTAAAGCAGGAGTATCAGTAACACCGGCCATAATAGCGTTAACAGCAACATCCATTTTACCCAATTCGCAGGAAAGCTGACGAACATGAGATTCGAGTGCGGCTTTGGCAGCAGACACTGCTCCGTAATATGGAATAGCTGAGTGACTGCCCGAACTTGTCATAGCAAAAATACGAGCTTTTCTGGAAAGGAGTCCTCTTTTAATTACATCCTGCACCCAGTAAACGAGTGAATGAGCCATAACGTCAAGAGTCATTTCTATTTGAGCTTTTGTAATTGCCTGTTCAGATTCTTTAGGAATAAAAGGTTTTAATGTTCCGAATGCTAATGAATGCATTATTATTCTAACAACAGGTTGAGAAGAAAATTTGTTGTCTAATTCATTCAGAACTTCTTCTCTTTTATAAGCATCGGCTGCATTGATATTATAGAAAATCGCCTCAACTTTATTTGATTGTATTTCATTAATAATCCGTTCAACATTAGGCATAGTTGCCTGCCGATCGAGATGAACACCTACTATATTAAATCCGTCTTTTGCCAGTTTTAGAGCTGTTGCTTCACCAAAACCGGAAGAAGCACCAAGAATCAGAGCCCAATATTTATTGTTCTCATTCTTTTCCATTCGAATTTTAATCCTTTTTTATTGCCGATAAAACGAGTGGCAATAATAAGAAATAACACTCAGCGAAACAACCTTTAATATTTTCAAAAATTTGATAATCTCTTCAAAATAAATTACCCGGATGTGAAATCGAAGATAGAACGATTGAATGGTTGAAAGACCTGCCTACCGGCAAAGGCAGGTTGAAGGATTGGATGACCTTCATACCGAATAGGATCTATTGCGTAACTTAAGTTTTTACATTTTATAGACAAAAACTCACCCTAAATCCCTCTCTTAGAAAGAGAGGGACTTAAAAACCAGAGCGAGCTCGCCCCTTCTCTTTTTAAGAGAAGGGGTCGGGGGATGAGTGATTACAAATTCGTTGGTTATGCACCACACCCTAAATGTCGTGGTAATGTACAATAAAAATTTAGTTATGCAACTGATGCGGATAGGCAGGTTGAAGGATTGACAATTCAAAAGCACTTATACAATCTACTTTGATTTTAAGACT
>DATHSU010000040.1:0-2974 GCA_035463895.1 Ignavibacteriaceae bacterium
GAGAATAGCTACCGAAGTATGTGCATATCCTCCAGGATTTATTATTAGTCCACTAAATAGTCTATCAGCTTCTAGTATTCTGATGACAATCTCCCCTTCAATATTTGACTGAAAAAAAGTGAATTCAATTTCAGGAAATTCATTTCTTACCAATCTCTCTATTTCAGGTAGTGACATTTCTCCATAATGATCATGTTCCCTTTTACCTAAAAAATTAAGATTAGGACCGTTGATAACAATTATTTTCATTTGCTATCGCTCATTTCTTCGATAATCTCCCGTAATTTGGGATTAATATAAATATCATCAACTCCCAACTCTTTTAAAGCCATAGATAATATAAAAGCCTTTCTCTGGAGGTTGGCAAGTTTGTTAATTACAATAACTTTACTGTCTTTTAGAATACAATATCCGCCTTTAAAGTCACCCTTTTCAAATCTAACTGTTGCACCCAGTTGTGCTGCTAAAGATTTTAACTCCTGTATAAGATCTTCAAATTCTTTCTCTTTAATTTTCATTAAGTTACTTTATTTATATTAGTTAACGGTTTAAATATAATAAGGAATAGAATACTTATATAACTC
The DNA here is from genome assembly GCA_035463895.1 of Ignavibacteriaceae bacterium. Lineage (GTDB taxonomy): Bacteria > Bacteroidota > Ignavibacteria > Ignavibacteriales > Ignavibacteriaceae > JAGXRK01. The sequence continues at coordinate 585 of DATHSU010000040.1, forward strand.
AATATTGCTATAACCGGAAAGCTGCTTAAACTAGTAATCCTATCTCTAATCAGGTGAAGAATAGTATCTGAGTTTAAAGATTCTAAAAGCAGTAAGCTAATTATCTTGTAGTCAGTCAGCATTAAATACAATTCAAATGGGAAAGTAATTATCACAATCAGAACAGAAATGAAAAGCCATCCATTCTGCTTCAAACTGATTTTTGACAATGATAAAAAAGTTATGAAAGTAAAAATAAAAATAATGTAAGCTATAAAAGCAGTTGCAAATGCAGGTAAAAGAGTGAAAAACAAATTATTAAGGTCTGTCTGTAAATATCTTTCCTTTAAAGCCAAATCCACCGGCTCAAATAAGTTATAGATAATAAATATTTTTACAAGATAGGAACCAATCCAAACCGCAGCGGCAGTTAATGAAATTGAAGCGAATAGTTTAGTAAAGAATGATCGATTTTTCATAAATTTAAAATAACTGTTAAAACAAATTAGTAAAAAGTTATGAATGTTGCTTCTATAGATATCGGCAGTAATACAGTACTTCTACTGATTGCTGAAATAAACCAGTTAAACAAAACCTTTGTGCCTTTATTGAATGTACATAGAATGCCTAGGGTTAGCAAAGGATTGATTCCCGGTAATCCCATACATCCCGAGAAAATATCCTTACTCCGATCAGTTTTATCGGAATATAAAATAATAATCGACGAATATCGCGTCGAAAAAGTAATTGCCACAGCTACAAACGCTTTTAGAATAGCGTCAAACAGCAATGAAATAATTGATGAAATTAAAAATGAGTTTAATATTGAAGTTAAGGTTATTACAGGTGAGGAAGAGGCATACTACTCTTTTCTAGGGGCAACATCAGCAGTTGATAGTTATAAAGAATTTCTTGTAATTGACATAGGCGGTGGAAGCACTGAAATAATAACAGGTTCTAAGGAAAAATTGAATTTCAGGAAAAGCTTTCACACAGGAGCAGTGTCCGCAACGGAGCAATTTATAAAAAATGATCCACCAGATCCGGAGCAGGTTTATTTGTTAAACTTACATTTGTTAAAAATTTTTAATGAGATTAAGGGAATTGAAGTAAAAAATAGATTTCCTATTGCCATAGCAGGAACACCTACTACTCTTTCCTGCATAAAACATTCAATATCTGATTTTGATGAGAAAATAATCGAACTGAGCGAACTTACGTTAAATGACTTAAATGAAATATCTTATAAACTTTCTTTGATGACCTCTGAACAAATAAAAGTTAAATGGGGAAAAATAATGAGAGGACGCGAAGATATCATATTAGCTGGTTCACTTATATTATTAAATATAGTTAAGTTATTAAATTTAGATATAGTTCATACTAGTACTAAAGGAATTAGGTATGGTGCTGTTGTTAATTACTTAATTGACGATTAATGGATAATCTCCAAATAACTAAATTTCTTTATTACACCACTCAAATATTAGTGATTATGGGGGCGATGGTACACGTAATTTTGCTGAGTTAAAATTTCAATCGATAGAAAAAAGAATAAAAGATAGAGCGATTATTAATGTAATGAAAAATATTAAGTGTATGGATGAAATTAAAAGCGCAGCTGAATTATTATTAATTAGTGTTTTCATTGCTTTATAATTAAGTATTACAGACCAGAGAATTATCCCTAATTCGAATGAAGAAAGAATATACGCAAAGGTTTCTTTTACCTGGAATGGATTGGGATTATTTGAAAACAAATAGTTACCAAAAACAATTAACTCAATCGGAAGTAAGATGAATAATGCCAGAATGTTCGGAATATTTGAATAAATATTCAAAGAATAAACATCTTTGAATCTCACAATGTACTCCCATTTTTTCAAAACAACTGAAGATATGTACGAGAGGACAAAATAAATTATAGCAGAAGCTGTAAGTGAAATCAGATAACTTATAATTATCGGAGCTGCTGATGTTGAAGAGTCTGTAAAGAATAAGGATGTAAATCGACTTAAAACTAATATTCTTAATGCAAAGAAAATTGTTAGAAATACTATAAAATTTTTATGCTCTGCGAATATGATCTTTAAAAAAGCTTTTGTCGGTGATTCAATAATCTGGCCGATCGTTACCCAGATATCTACATTGTAAACTTTATCTCTTAGAAAATACTTACATTTTGAACAAATATGAGCGTAAAGAGGGTTCTTTTCTGAACAGTTCTTACAAATAACGGGATTTTTCATTTATAACTTAAAAATTAAATCGAATATTCAGTTGCGGATTTCTGGTTAAAAAATCTTCGCTAACAGTAAAATCAAATAGATGAGCATCAACATAAGCGTCTACCAGATTAAGCAAATAGGTTAAAGCCAGATAAATTGCAAAATTATCACGTTGATCTCTAT
>DATHSU010000041.1:0-4722 GCA_035463895.1 Ignavibacteriaceae bacterium
AAAAATTATTTGGGAAGCTTTTCAAGGTTAGCCCTTGTTTCTTCTTTTTGCTTTTCACATTCAGCCATTTTTCTATTTATATCCTGAATGTCTTTTTCTAATTTTGCTCTTTGATCTTTAAGGCTGTTAGCCTCAGCTTCCAGAGACTTAACTTCATTTCTGAGAGCATCGAGTTCAGCTAACTGAGCTTCACTCAAGCCACCACAACCACTTAAGAAAGCGGTGGTGAATGCCAAACTACCAATCACAAAGGCAGTTTTGAGCGATTTTGTTATGTTCATCCTTAACCTCCGATAAATAAGTTATTTTGTTAATGTTACACGATCGATTAAATGTGAAGTCAAATTTAGTAAAAAGAAAGATAACTGTAAATATTAAAAACTGAAAAAGTATGTTTTTTTTAAATTTTCTAATAAAAATGTAATGATTTAACACATAATTAACAATAATAGTTTGTCAAATCAATCTTTTTTCGACAAAACTTGTGTGATTATTACCAGCCAGAATTATATGATCATAAACCGGGATATCCATTATTTTACCCGATTCAACAAGTTTTTTTGTAATTGCTATATCTTCATTACTTGGATCAGGATTTCCGCTGGGATGATTATGTAATAAAATTATACTTGCTGCGTTTTGTTCAAGAGCAGTTTTAAATATTTCTCTTGGATGCACAACACTGGAATTTAAATTACCAACTGATATTGTATCATAAGCAATAATTTTATTTGCAGAATTAAGACAAACTACTATAAATTTTTCTTTAACTTCATCTCTGAACAATGGAATAAAAATATTTGCTACATCTTCCGGGGAGGTAACCCTTTTATCTGAAAGCCATTTTTCCTGAGATAATATCCTGCGGCTAATTTCAAAAGCCGCTAACAATGTTGCCGCCTTATCTTTACCAACACCAATATTCTTTCTTAAATCTGCTAATGACCTGGTAGCAAGTCTTGCCAGATTTCCTTCTTTCGTTATCATTTCCTGTGCAACAGTAACAACAGATTTACACTTTGTTCCTGTTCTTAATAGTATTGCTATTAATTCAGCATCCGTTAAACTTTGAGGACCTCTCAGTGTTAATTTTTCTCGTGGTCGATCATCTACAGGTAAATCTTTTATTTTATTCATATTAATTTTTCCTATGCAAAGACTATTAACTTAAAAATATAGTTATCAGAAAGTTAAATATCTCACATCGTAATTACTTTTTTACTTCTATTTCTCATATCATCTTCCTCCCCTGAATTTATCAACTAAGAGAAAAATACCATTATTATACCTAACAATATTTAAGTATTTATTAATGTGTGATTTATCAAAAGATATATTGTTTTTCAAACCTATGCTATTAATTCCTGACTCCATTTTCAGTGAAATTGCCTTTCTTGTAGGATCAATGTTACGCATTGCTGTTAACAAATACTTGGCAGTATCATATCCATATAAAATATTTCTGTTTATCTCCCTACCGGTAACACGTTGAAATTCTGAAGCAAATTTTTTAATTACATCATCATTAAAATCAATGTAATAATCGGAGGTAAAAGTCAGTTTGTTACTTAGTTCAGGTGAGGTTTCAAAGCCTTTAACAAGCATCCAATCCTGATTCCCATAAATTGGCAGATTCAAATTATTCTGAACCAATTGGGAAAGAATTGCGGTAGCATCTATTTTATCTGCTAGCGGAATATAAATGCCTTCAATTTGGTCAGAATATGACGAGATATTATTTATCTGTTCACTAATAGAAAAACTATTGCTCTGGTATGTTTGGCGAACAGATATTTTTCCTCCAAGCTTTTCAAATTCATCTGTAAAATTTGCAGCCAGCTGAGGAGAATATCCTTCAATGGCATTAAGGACAGCCATACGTCTTTTATTTTCAACATAGAAAAGATATTGTGCAAATATTCTTCCTCTTATTGAAAAAGGAGGATTTGCCTGAAAAAAATTATCACTTAAACTGGTTAAATCTTCATCTGTAGCTGTAGGTGAAACTATTGGCAGGTCTGAGTTACCAAACTCACTAATTGCAGTTCTTACTTCCTCACTGAATATTGGTCCGATTACACTTCTGACAGCTGAATTATTCAAAAACTCTTCTTTAATGGCTTTTATATTGGCCCTGCTGCTTCGGGTATCTCGTATAAGTATGCCAATTTTATTTTCCCTTCCCTGATTATATTCAGAAACGGCATATTTCACACCTTCCAGAATTTCCTGACCCGCTGAATTCAAGCGTCCGTCTTTCTCCTTCAATGGAAGCATAACACCGATCAGAATACCTTTATCACCATAAGAAGAAATTGTAGATGAAGAGTTTTTCAGTCTTTCAGCTTCCTGAAATTCTTCTGAAGATGAGTAAGAAGTAATTATTTCATTAAAACTGCGGATTGCATTTAAATTATCGTTTTCAAGTAAGTATTTCTTGCCCAGTAAAAGCAAAAGAAATGGTTTCAGTTTTCTGCTTTTTGTTTCATTTGAATAAGATTTTAATTGATTTGATGATAAATGATTTAGTGCAATACCTTTCATGGTCGATTTCGTTAAGATGTTTTCTTCGGCAGAGATGTTATTCTCAAGTATTTTCAGAGATGTTGTGAATGCATCTTCATATCTTAACCTGTCATAATCTAACTTTACCTTGAGATGAAGAAAATCATTTACATAACTACTCGAAGAATTTTTAGATAAAAACTTATTTATATGTTTTTCAGCTTCGGAATACTTTGTCTGATCAATCAATATTTTTGCGATAAAATATTTTGCCGGATTCGTTTTAAGATTTTCTTTGTAGTTTTCAATTACCTGATTAAAATACCTCTGTGCTTCCGCAGGTTTTCCTGAGTTGTATAAAGCCAGTGCATTGTTGAATTCACTTTCCTGCGCAAAAACTCCAGTGAAAGAAATTATAACTATTAGGCTAAAAATTATTTTGATCATTTTTTATTAAACCTGTTTTCTTACTTGATATAGTATTTAAAGCATTCACAGCTGCCTCATATTCGGGGTCTATCTTTAAAGCTAATTCGTAATAAAGTTTAGCTTTGTTAATATCTTTCCGCTTAAATGCCAGAGATGCCATATTCGAATAAAACTCAGCTGAAACATCATCACTGTTTTCTATTACTAAATTAAAATACTTTTCTGCTTTTTCTAATTCATCATTTTTATAATATATCCTGGCAGCCGTTTTAATTATTTCAACATTATTTTTTTTCTTGTGAAGTGCTAAGCTAATTTTCTGCGAAGCGTGTGTCAGCATATCCATTTCCAGATAAATCTTAGCAAAGAATAAATTAATTTCCCAGTTATTTGAATCTATATAATCATATTTTTCAGCGTATTGAAGAGCCGACTTAAAATTACGCAATTCAAATTCAACTTTTGCTAGCAGCAGAATAACCTGTGCGGTGTAATCTTCGTTTTTATAATATTTATATGATTCCTTTAATGTAACTATTGCAGATTCAAATTGGTTGAGGTTATAATAGCATAAACCTTTCCAGAAATGAATTATGGGAAAATCGGCCGAGTCAATAAAATACATAACGGCTAATGCTTCAGGCCATTTTGAATGAAACAAATAAAATTCTGCAGCTGTAATTAATGCATGTTCATTTCGGTTATTAATATCCACCATTTTTTCAATTACAGCAGATGCTTCTTCAATTCTGCCGGTTTTTTCATATAGTTCTACCAGTCTGAAATATGATTCCAGGTATGTTTCATCTTCGTGTATAAGTGCAGTATAAATCTGAATAGCATGAAGATTATTGTCAAGACTTTCATAGCTTGCTGCCAGAGCTAATTTATCCTGAAACTTAAATTCATACATAAGATTTATTCCCACTCAATAGTTGCCGGCGGTTTTGAACTGATATCATAAACTACTCTGTTTACGCCTCGAACTTTATTAATAATTTTGTTAGAAACATTTGAAAGAAAATCATGATCAAACTGAAACCAATCAGCGGTCATACCGTCAACAGAAGTTACAGCACGCAGTGCAAGAACATATTCATAAGTTCTCTGATCGCCCATTACACCAACAGACTGAACAGAAAGCAGCACGGCAAATGCCTGCCAGATCTCATTATACAGACCGGTTTCTTTTATTGAACTGATAAAAATATCGTCTGCTTCACGTAATATATCCAACTTCTGTTTGCTTACTTCACCAAGTATTCTTACTGCTAATCCAGGACCGGGAAAAGGATGGCGTTCGATAAACTCATCGGGAATATTAAGTTCTCTTCCAACATTTCGTACTTCGTCTTTAAACAATTCCCGGAATGGTTCAATAAGCTTAAGATTCATTTTTTCAGGAAGTCCGCCAACATTATGGTGCGACTTAATAGTAACAGAAGCACCTTTAACCGAAACAGATTCAATTACATCCGGGTAAAGCGTGCCCTGGACAAGAAATTTAGCATCACTATGTTTTTTTGCCTGCTCTTCAAAAACTTCTATAAAAGTATTTCCAATTATCTTTCGTTTTTTTTCAGGATCCGACACTCCGCTCAACCGCTTCAGAAATAAATCAGAGGCATCGATATGAATATGGTTAAGATTTAATTTTTCATCGAATAGTTTTCCGATCTTTTCACTTTCGTTTTTCCTCATTAAACCGGTATCAACATGAATGCATATCAAATTATCCCCTATTGCTTTTTTAACAAGAACTGCAGCAACTGTAGAATCAACTCCGCC
>DATHSU010000042.1:0-3891 GCA_035463895.1 Ignavibacteriaceae bacterium
TGAAAAATTATAAAGGAGAAAAGCAAAGCTGATAGAAATCCCAAAATTGAACGGTACATAAATCCTCCCCTGAGAATCTAAACGTTTGGAAAAAGATATTATTTATACTTCTAAACTATAGATAATATTTTTAATAAAAATGTTTGAATTGAAATATTTATACCTTTACTAACGGACTGTGTATCATTAGACAACATTTTCAGCAACGAGAAAGTAAGTAGTTTTTGAGATCAGAAATCTGAGTGAAAGTTCAAGTTAAAAAAGTGCCTTAGAGAGAGTGTAAACAAAGGCGGAATATTTGTAAGGCTAAATATTGTGCCTGAAAGTTTGAAAGGAAAAGATAAAATTCTTAAGTTTGCTATTACAGCATAAGGTTACCTCAGACCTTTTGTTGTATTAATTAATTCTGACCCCGGTGATTATCATCGGGGGTTTTTTATTGATGATTGGTGTTAATCAACATTTGCCAAATAGGAAGCAAGGTTGACTTTATAAATAATTATTCATTTGTTTATACAGGTAGTTTTTTACTATTCCATGAGGACTAGATCAGGTGTTGAATGAATAAAGTTGATTGATGATACATGGGGAAAGATTCATTCAGTCGAAGAAATTCTGATTATTAAAATATAAACGCCTTAAAAAGTTATGAATATTATCTCAATTCTTCAAAGAGTTATTTGTTTAGTTATTTATAGTCTGCTGCCTATCTTTTTATTTTTTTCTAATATCACTTTTTCTCAGGTAAGTGACATAGCTTTTGATCATAAATTCTTCGAGCAGGGATTATCTCAAAGCATAGTTAAATGTATCTTACAGGATCGTATCGGATTTATGTACTTTGGCACCGAGGATGGTCTGAATATCTATGATGGCTATTCATTCAAAGTACTCCGTAAGCAATCCAATGATCAAAACAGTTTAAGCTATAATGATATTACCACTATGTGTGAAGATGATTCAGGCGGAATATGGATTGGAACTTTTAATTCGGGTGTCAATTTATTAATTCCTGAAATAAAAAAAATTATAAGATTTAATTCTGATCATCAAAATCAAAACAGCATCAGCAACGATAATATTAATGCCGTTATTCAGGACAAAGAAGGAAACATCTGGATTGGTACTGATAATGGTTTAAATGAAATAAAAAGATCAAAAGCGGATAAACCGGATTTTGTCATACACAGAGGAATACAGGAATCGGAAGGAAAAACTGTCCTGAATATGGGCAGGATACTGTCACTTTTATGCGACAAAAACGGAAGTCTCTGGGTCGGTACACAAAATGGTCTTTATAAATTTTCGAAAAGTAATAACAAATATGTTTTATCTCATAAATTCTCCGGCGATTCCAAAAATAGAAATGATCTGAGTAATAACACGGTAAAATGTTTGTTCGAAGATTCAAATGGCGATATCTGGATCGGAACAGAAAACGGGTTGAACAAACTGTCAAATGAAAAAAGTTCAACAGGTACGATAACTAAATATTATTATTCACCATCATTAGTCAATTCAATATCTCAAAACGATATCACTGCAATCTGCGAAGATGCTTCGGGATTAATCTGGATAGGTACGAATAAAAGCGGTATTAATATTTTTGATAATAAAAGAAATAAATTTTATTCCTATCAACACGATCCACTAGATGAACGATCCATCAGTGCAAATGAAATAAGGTCATTGTTCTTAGATCGCTCCGGCATCATATGGATCGGGACATACGGAGGCGGATTAAATAAAGTATCCAGAGGTACGGGACAATTTTATCATTATAAATATCGTGCAAATGATCCCAATTCTTTAAGCCATTCAATTATATGGTCGTTCTATCAAGATGAAGACAGCACTCTCTGGATTGGCACGCACGATGGATTAGATAGACTGAACAGAAAAACAAATACATACCAGCATTTTCTGCATTCAACAAATCAAAACAGTTTAAGCAATAATGTCGTTCGCGTGATAACACCGATAGGGAATAATAAATTGATGATAGGAACAAATGGCGGAGGCGTTGATGAGTTCGATATTAAATCAGGAAAATTTAAGAATTGGTCACATAAGCCGGATAATGAAAACAGTTTGATTCTTAACGAGATAAGAGCAATCTATAAAGATAAAGATGGAATAATCTGGATTGGGACTTATGGAAAAGGAATGGATAGATTTGATCCGGTTACTAATTCATTTAAACATTATTACAATATTCCGGGTGATACTAATAGTTTAAGTCAGGATTATGTGAGAGTAATTGTAGAAGATAATAATGGCTATTTATGGGTTGGAACCGAGGGCGGCGGATTGAACAGATTTGATAAAGAGAAAGAACAATTTGTCAGATACAGACAACAACCCGGAAATCCAAAATCAATTTCAAGCGATTATATCTTTTCAATATTGATAGATTCGAAAGGAAATATGTGGCTTGGAACCTATGGCGGCGGTTTAGATAAATTTAATCCGGTGACAGGTGAATACAAAAATTATACAATCAACGATGGTTTGCCGAGTAATTCAATCTATGGAATCCTTGAGGATAAGAAGGGTAATTACTGGATGAGCACAAATAATGGTTTATCGCGGTTCAATCCTGTTACGGAGAAGTTCAAGAATTATAATGCTAAAGAAGGATTGCAGAATAATGAATTTAATGGTGGATCTTATTACAAAACTTATAGCGATGAATTATTGTTCGGAGGCATAAACGGATTTAATGCTTTTTATCCGGATAATATAAAAGATAATTCCTTCATACCACCTGTTGTAATAACCTCGTTTAAAAAGTTCAATGAAGAAGTCGAGTTTGAAGAACCGCTTACGTCAATTAAGGAAATTGAATTACTCTATTCGGAAAATGTTTTTTCTTTTGAGTTTGCGGCACTTGATTTTTCATCACCCGAAAAAAATAAATATGCATACAAACTGGAAGGTGTTGATAAGAACTGGGTATATGTTGATGCAGATAAACGCTATGCAGCATACACAACATTATCACCGGGCGAGTACAGTTTTCTTGTCAAAGGATCCAACAACGATGGACTTTGGAATCAAAAGGCAACTCAAATAATTATTAAAATCATTCCTCCATTCTGGCAGAGATCCTGGTTTATAATTCTTGTTCTACTGATAATAGCCGGTATTGCTTATTTATTATACCTGAGGCGTCTGAGAATAATCGGGATGAAGATAGAATTACAAACAGCTCACGATGCTCAATTGTCAATTATGCCTAAGGCTGATCCTGTAAACGAAAATCTGGAAGTATCAGGAATTTGTATCCCTGCCAATGAAGTTGGCGGTGATTTCTTTGATTACTTCTGGTTAGATGATGACCATAAAAAGTTTGGAATCATGATTGGAGATGTTTCCGGCAAAGGAATGAAAGCTGCTGTCACAGCTATTTTAACAAGCGGAATGATCATATCTGAAACCAGATCGAATAAGACAATAAGTAATATTCTTGAAAACGTTAACACATCGCTGATCAACAAAATTGATAAGAATATGTTTGTATCATTATGTCTGTGTGTGATTGATACGGAGAATAAATTGTTTTATTTCTCAAATGCCGGATTAAACAGACCAATAATTAAATCAAATGGTAAAATTGAATTTCTGCAGTCAGAGGGACCAAGATTGCCTTTAGGCGTTCAAAATAATTTGAGTTATAAACAAACTAATATTAAAATTAAGTCTGGTGATATACTTATTCTGACTACTGACGGAGTAAATGAAGCTCAAAACAGCAGCAGAGATCTTTTCGGGGATGAAAGATTAGTAAATGCTCTGCTAAAGTTAAATACAGAAAAGTTAACTGCACTTGAAATTAACAATTTAATTATTACAGAAGTCCGGGTATTTACAAAAAGTAAAAAGCCAATG
>DATHSU010000043.1:0-1719 GCA_035463895.1 Ignavibacteriaceae bacterium
AATAAAAGAATATCAATCAGACAAACTTATGTTATTTATTATAAATTATGGAAGCTACTAACTGCCTCAGCTGTTTTTTCCCTCTTCCCTTGACTGAAGAATAAAACAGCATATTTACATCCCGTTCAACTTCAGAAAAAACAGATTTTACATTAATCTCTGCTGATTTAATTTCAGCTTGTTTGAGTTTGTCAGCTTTGCTTAATAAAAATATATAAGGCAATGATTGATGATTTAACATCTCGTTTAACTTTACATCTAAATTTGTAGGTTTATGCCTGCTGTCTATCAGGTGAATAACGAGTTTTATGTTATTTGATTGGCTAAAGAACTCAGAAATTAATTTAGACCAGTATTCTCTTTCTTTTTTACTGATTTTAGCATATCCAAACCCGGGCAGGTCAACAACATAGAAGCTATCATCAATTTCGTAATAATTTATTGACCTTGTTTTACCGGGAGTACTGCTTATCTTAGCAAGTTCTTTACGATTGAATAATGAGTTTATAAGAGAAGATTTGCCAACATTTGACCGACCGCAAAGAACTATCTCCGGAAGTTTCTTAGCGGGAATATTTTTCAGATCGAATACGGAAGTAACAAAAATTTGTTTTTTGAACATTACATATTTCTTAAAAAAAAAGAGTAACCGGCAGCCCAATTACTCTTTTATTTTAATCAGTAAAAAAAGATTGTTATTTTGTTTTAGGTCCTTCAGAATCCTCAACAACTTTTGCTTCTTCAACCAGAGCTGTTTCGGCAGTTTCATCTTTTCTTGATTCTTTTTCTTGTGCTTTTAGCTCCCGTTGCTCTTTTCGTTCTTCAGCTTTTTTGTTTGCAATATCATTATAATCAACAAGTTCAAGTATTGCCATAGAAGCCGCATCACCCACGCGGTTCCCAAGTTTAATTACTCTTGTATAACCACCAGGCCTGTCACCTATTTTTGGAACAATTTCACCAAAAAGTTCTTTTACAACTTCTTTATCGTGGATAACACTCATAACCTGCCGCATCGAATGTAAATCATTTTTCCTGGCTTTGGTTATCAATTTGTCAATAAAAATTCTGGCTTCTTTTGCTTTAGCCTCAGTAGTTTTAATCCTTTTATGCTTTAGTAAAGCAGTAGTAAGAGCCCGCATCAAGGCACTTCTGTGGCTGGCTGTTCTGCCTAATTTTCTTCCTTTAACTCTATGTCTCATTAGTAAACCTTAATTTTCAATTAGTGAGATTCTGTTTCATCTTTAATATACTTGTCTACGTCCATACCGAATTCAAGACCAAGATTTTCAACTATTTCCATTAATTCGGCAAGAGATTTTCTGCCAAAGTTTCTGAACTTCAACATTTCCTGTTCATCTTTTCTTACAAGCTCAGCAAGATTTTTAATATTTGCGGCTTTCAGGCAATTATGAGAGCGGACACTGAGTTCAAGATCATCCACATTAGTTAATAGTATTTTTTTAATCCTGTCAGCTTCACTATCTTTTTGAGAGACAGCTTGCTCTTCTTCAGGTTCCATATCAAAATTAATAAATAACTGGATATGCTCTCTTAAAGTTTTTGCAGCCTGAGTAAGTGCATCATCAGGAGTTATTGAACCGTCTGTGGTGATTTCTAAAGTAAGCTTGTCGAAATCATTTTTATCACTGATTCTTACATTTTCAACATTGTACTTAACATTTTTAATCGGTGTAAATATTGAATCCATCGGAATTA
>DATHSU010000044.1:0-4198 GCA_035463895.1 Ignavibacteriaceae bacterium
TGCATTTTCAGGAATAAAGATATCAATATCTGATGCTCCTGCATCAATATCCAATCTTGTTTCATCGATCGGCTCACCAAGTTTAAGATTTAATGCTGCTGCTCCCATATTTATATCAACTGCTCTTACTTCAAATTGGGAAAGATCAACTTTAATGGATGCTGCACCAAAATCGAATTTAATATCCCATACAGGCTCTGGATTGAGTGCAATTTCAACTTTATTAAAGCTGCCTTTTTTACCGAAACGGAATTTTTTCGATTCCATTTTAAATGTCAGGTCGCTTTTATCATCGAAATCGTTTCTTATCAAAGTATAATCTACTCCATGACTTTCAGTTGAAATATCAAGCAGATCATCTGTGGTACTTAATAATCTGAAATTTCCTGCGCCTGCACTAAAGTTAAGCGAAGCATATTTTATTGAATCATTAAACTCTTCAACATATCTTGCAGTCTCAGAAGTAATTGGTCCATCATCAAATGTAAAATTTAAACCGCCTTTAAATAAGTTCAGCCCTGAACTAACTGAAGCAAAAATTGATATTGCAAGAACTAAACCTGCCAAACCAGAGATTAAAAGTTTACCAGTCTTATTTTTAACAATAATTGATAAACCTATAAGCACTAAAACCAAAGGCCAGAACTTCCAGGCAGTTGACCATTGAAAACTGAACTCAAAAAAGTTAGCTAAAAGTCCGAAGACTCCAAGAACGACAAATAAAGTTCCCCAGAAAATATGTGATGCTTTCATTTTTACACCTCACCTTTTAACATTAAGAAGTAAAGCAATACCAATCGCAATTAATATAAACGGCCAAAAATCGCCGAAGTTAAAACGCGGAATAAAATTATTTAACAGGAATAATCCGCCTATTACAATTAACACAATTCCTGCAACCGACCCGGTATTTGATTTCTGTTTCTGCTGAAATGCCGCATAATTAAATGGCTCCTCATTAGCAGATGAGTTATGATCTTTAGTTTCTGATTCCGGCTGCTGTTGAGTAAAATTTGATTGATTTTCAGTTTGTGTTTGCTGTGCACCGGGAAAAACATAAGGTTTCTCCGGCACTATTATCCATAGAATAATGTAAGCTATCAATCCGCCTCCGCCAAAGAATACTGCCAGAACAAATAGTATTCTTACAATTGTGGGATCGATCTCAAAATATTCTGCAATTCCGCCTGATACTCCACCGATCATTTTATCGGTATTAGAGCGATATAATTTTTTGTACATGATGGAACTCCTTATAATCTGTAATTTCCACTACAATAATAAACACTGTTTTAATGTAATACATTTTATATAGTATTAACGGTATCTGATTGTTAAAGGTGGGGCAATAATTAGATTATCGGGCGAATGATACCGGTGAATGGTAAAATATTGTAGGGAATGGACTCCCGTCCATTCCGTGGGTATTGCACAAATTCAATCGATATATTGTTGAAAACATAATCTTTGCAATTGTAACAAAACGGATCGGTCAGCCTGCCTGCCGGCAAAGGCAGGGAGACCGATCCCTACATTTTGATAGGTTTTTATTGTAAAATCTAAAAGATAGGTTATTTTAGTTTTAACGTTTTAATAAATCTTTTATCAGAAATAATTTATGAAAATAGCACTTTGCCAGATTAACCCTGTTATCGGAGATATTAAGTATAATAAGTCAAAAATAATTGAAGGTTACAATAAAGGTGTTAAATCAAACGCTGATATAGTAATATTTCCTGAACTTTCTCTGGTCGGTTATCCGCCACAAGATCTGGTAGAGAAGAAGGAATTTCGAGATGCAGTTTCAAAAGCAGCAAATGAATTAGCTGCTCTAACAGGAAAAACTGCTCTTCTTTTTGGCGCAATAACAGAAGACGATGATTTAATAGGAACAGATATTCATAACACTGCATTGCTCTGTTTTGATGGAAAAATTCAGTTTGTGCAGCACAAAACACTCATTCCTAATTACGATGTATTTGATGAGATGCGATATTTCGATCCATCTAAAGAAGTAGATGTATTTGAGTTTAAAGGAGAAAAGCTTGGAATTTCAATCTGCGAAGATATATGGAATGACGCTGATTACTGGTACAGAAGAAGATATACACGCGATCCCGTTAAAGAACTGCTGGAAAAAGGTGCAACAATTCTCCTTAATATTTCTGCGAGTCCTTATGCTTATGGTAAGAGATGTGCGAGACATGAAATGTTGTCTCTTTTAACAAGAAAAGATAACATTCCGCTGGCATATGTATGCTGTGTTGGAGCTCAAACTGATTTGATTTTCGATGGCGCAAGTATGTGTTTTGACAGCACAGGCAAACTTATACAACTTGGTAAAACCTACGAAGAGGATTTTATTTTATTTGACACTTCAAAATCTAAAAATGAAATTAAGAATTGCGAAAAAAGTTTTGAGGAGGAAGTATTATCCGCTCTTATTTATGGAGTAAAAGATTATTGTGATAAACTCAGTTTTAAAAAATTATTAATTGGTTTAAGCGGAGGAATGGATTCCGCCCTCGTAACATACATTGCTGTAAAAGCTTTAGGTGCTGAAAATGTCCACGTAATGCTTATGCCTTCAAAATATTCAAGCGATGGAAGTATTACCGACTCTGAGAAACTAATTTTTAATTTAGGAATCTCACACTCTAATGTTTCTATTCAGTCTGTTGTTGATGAAAGTGTTAAGCAACTGTCATCAGCTTTAAATCATGATGTAAAAGGAATTACAGAAGAAAATCTTCAGGCGAGAATTCGCGGTCTATACTTAATGGCTTTTTCAAATAATAACAATTATTTACTTTTAACAACTGGAAATAAATCTGAGGTGGCAACAGGATATTGCACTCTTTACGGAGATATGTGCGGTGGATTGGCAGTGTTAGCAGATGTTTATAAAACAGATATTTACCGAATAGCAAATTATATAAACAGGGAGGATGAAATTATTCCGCAGGAAATAATAGATAAACCTCCATCAGCGGAATTAAGATTCGATCAAACTGATCAGGATACTTTACCGCCTTACGAACTTCTGGATAATATTCTAAGAATGTATCTTGAAGAAAACAAGGAAAAAGAAGAAATCTCAGCAGTTATTGGCGATAGTAAAATTGTAAATAAAGTTCTTCGTATGGTTGATCTTAGTGAATTTAAAAGAAAACAATCTGCTCCGGCATTACGCGTATCCTCCAAAGCATTTGGTTATGGTAGAAGATATCCTATCGTGCAGGGCTGGAGAAAGTAACTTCAATTTGTTACTATCTGTAATCATTCATCAATTTTTATCAAAAATATATCAGTTAGTAATTCAGAAATTAGAAAACAAATTTTAAAACCAAAAAGAAGATAATATGAAAAATTATAAGTCAATTCTATCATTAGTTTTTCTATTCAGTTTAAATTTATTTGCTCAATTCGGATTCAATCCGGATTTACTTAATGTGCAGAGCTATCTTTCCCTTGACAAAGTTTACTCGGGAAGTGAATTTAAATTAGCTCTAAAAGTAAATATTGAAAAAGAATGGCACATAAATTCAAATAAGCCCTATGAAGATTATCTTATCCCTACAGAACTTAGTATTGAAAAAAGTGAAATTTTTACTCTCAATAGTGTTGCATATCCGAAGGCTCACGATTTCAAATTCTCATTTTCCGAAAGCCCTTTATCTGTTTGGGAAGGTGAGATTATCATTGGTGCAATTGTAAATGTTGGCGAGGAAGTTCAACCCGGTACATATTCATTGATAATTAATTTTGATTATCAGGCCTGCAATGATATGAGTTGTTTAGCACCCACTTCAGTTTCAGATACTTTAGAAATTATAGTTGCTGACAGAAAAGACGTTGTTAACCAAATTAATAATGATATCTTTGATAATCTGGATCTTTCAATTACTACTTCAGTAGTTAAGAAAGATGATTCTGATCCAATTTCATCTGCACTGGAAAGTCAGGGTATTTGGGTTGGACTCATCCTTGTATTTTTAGGCGGGCTTGCACTTAACTTAACTCCTTGTGTATATCCGCTTATTCCAATTACAATCGGATACTTTGGCGGCCAGAGCGAAGGTAAAACAAGCCGGTTGTTTTTAATGGGTCTGTTATTCGTTTTAGGAATGGCTGCTACTTATTCAGTAGTTGGAGTTGTAACTTCTTTAAGCGGAGCAGTTTTTGGTGCTCTTCTGCA
>DATHSU010000045.1:0-33474 GCA_035463895.1 Ignavibacteriaceae bacterium
CGAATAACCATACACATCCTGCTTAAGAAAATATGCGTGGAAATTTGAGTTCTGGTTTACAGACCCCATTGAACCATCCTGTTTAAGATTAAGAAGCCGATAAACAGACGGGTCGTTCAATGATTCAATTGCAGAGATATAATCCGGCTTACTGAACATTCTGTCAAGCTCTTCATTATAAATATAAGTTTCACCCCGATGATTTATTCGGAACAAATCTATTACTGTAAATATGATGGCAGCAACAATCAGAATATCCTTGCTTACAATATTTTTTGTAAAAGCATATGCCAGTCCGAATACTGCAGCAGAGAAAAAGAATGCAAGTTTAAAATCACCTGCAAACATATCAGCCATATAACCGTGAATCGGCTGCAGTTGTGTTCCTTTCTGGCCGGACTCATTAATTCTTGCAATGAACCATTCTTTGATTGAAGACTCAAGTAAAAAGCCGATAACAAAAAGAACCCCGAATCCAATCGCTGAAAATTTTAAAATGGATTGAATTCTTTTATCAGGATTATCTTTCAGCTGAATTATTCTTAACAAACCCAAACCTGCCAGCACAGGAAAACTCATTTGAACGAGAATGAGTATCATTGAGGGTACTCTGAACTTATCAAAAAACGGGAAGTAATAGAACATTAAATCGTAAGCAAATGGCAAAGTCCTTCCGAATGAAATCAACAAAGCAATAAATGAAAGTATAGTAAGAAATTTAACAAGCGGATCGCGCCAGTTAACAAACATTGAAAACAATGCAAGGAAGAAAATTATTACACCCAAATACTGTGCAACATCAACAAAAGGCATTTGTCCAAAGTAAGTATTCACTTCAACGGGTTGATTTTGAGAAAGTGGTCCCTGATACACTGATTTCCCAAATCCATAATAAGAAGGAATAATGAATGTCATTATTTCACCAGGAGAAAACGACCAGTTTGTTGCGTATTGATAAAAATCTGACTCACTTTTTGCAGTTGCAGGCGCTTCTGCCTCAAGGATTCCTTTTGTCCCCCTCGTTGATGCGGGTGCATATTCATAAACCTGCGTAAGGCTATCGGACTGTATAGCAACGGCAAATACTATTGCAAAGAAAAATACAACGGCAGATTTAATTATCTGATTTCTCAGAACATTATCCTTTTTCAGCATCGAATGAATGAAATAGAAAATAAAATAAATGCCTATCGTAAAAAGCGTATAGAAAATGATCTGAACGTGCCAGCCCTTTACAAAAAGGTAAAGAATAATAACAAGTAAAAAGAAATCCACGATTCGTATTTTTTTCTGAAAGTTATAAAGCATTAAAAATATAAGAGGATAAAAAGCCAGTGAGGTAAGTTTGGTAACGTGGCCAATATATAGAAAGACAACCAGTCCTGTACTTAAACCTGCTGCCAATCCGACAAATAGGCTTGTTAGTTTATCTTTTGACCGGTTGTAGAAAAAGAAAAACATGGAGTATGCAAGCAGAATCAGATAAAACGACCATTGCACATATTTATCCTTGAATGGAATCATAAAAACTGACTTAATAGTTTCGTGCGCAAGCCAAATTAAGTTAAAATCTTTATCTCCTGTTCTGAGAGTATATGCGGGCATTCCAAGAAAAACGTAAGGATTCCACAAAGTATATCCTTCCCTTTCTTTTTCAAGATAAGGTTCCATACTTCTTATCGTGACGATATCACCCGACATAAAGGTTTTGCCGCCGAAGTACAAAGGATTTAGAAAAATAAGAAACACAATCAGAATGGCTGAAAGGAACACCGGTAAATGATACTTCTGCGGTATCATTTCATTAAGCGAAATCTTTGAAAAGAAATTTTGTTCTGTCTTTTTTGAGGTGGAAACTTTTTTTGATTTTGCCATTTTAATCTTGTGATTTATTGATAGATCCTAATTCCTGATTGATACACTAACTTAAAATGAAGATTATTTCTCTGCAATGAATGTTATGCCTGTTCCTGTCTTGTTTTTCGATTTGAAATCAAGATTCATAAAAATTAATGTAAAGGGAAAAGTAAACAGGAAATAAAACGGTAATAATAAAAGCATATATTTGGAATAATTAACCATAAGTATGGGATATTTTATACCGTAACGCCAGGCTTTTTCTCCCCAATAGCCGTATGTATAGAATGTTTCAAAAGTTTTAAATCCAAAGGGGTGCAGTTTTTCTTCAAAATCCTCTTTAGAATAGCCATCACGTGCATGCTCACCGACAAAACTTTCGTCTTCCTCTTCATATACATCACTTCCTCCATAGATGGATGGAGTATTAATTAATAAATAACCTCCCGGCTTAAGAGCTCTATAAAAATTATCAAATACACGAACATCATCTTCAATGTGTTCCATCACGTCAACCGTAACAATCAGGTCAAATTTTTCTTTATGTTCAATTTTTGTTAAATCTTCAACGCCAAATGTAACATCCTTTTTGCCTGTTTTACGAAAAAATGCCATACAATCATTTATCCAATCGCTTTTTACATCAACCGCATAAATACTGCAGGGCTGCAAATTGTTCAGCATAAAATATACGTACTGCCCGTATCCGGTACCTGCATCGTAAATCTCAATCTTTCTATCACCGAAGATTTTTCTTATTCGCCTAAGTTCGCGTCTCACATACCAGGAACGAAGGAACATTAAATCAAGAATTTTATAAAATAAAATCCTTAAGAATGGATGATAGTTAATAATTCCGGCAAATATATTTTTTACAGGATCGTATTGCATATTACTAAGTTTATATTCACGTTCAGAACTGCCACGGGTAGATACGTTTAAGCCTGTTTAAAAGAGGCAGCTTAATTTATTTTTTAGTAAAATAGTTCAGTTATTTATTAGATCGAATATTCCCTTTACAAAGTTCTGCCAGGAGTATTTTTCTTTTAGACTTTTCATAATAGCAGAAAATTCTGTTTCTCTGTTCTCTTCATAAAATCTTAAAATTGCATTTGCAAATTCGTCTGGATTTTCCTTTTCGACTATAAATCCTGATTTTCCATCATCAATCACTTCACTAAGTCCGCCTACATTTGTTGCAATTACGGGTTTCTCAAAATTTACAGCAACCTGAACAATTCCGCTTTGTGTTGCACTTTTATACGGAAGAACTACCACATCTGCAGCCGAAAAATAGTATTTAACCTCCATAGTTGGAATAAAATCTTTTTTTATAATAACAGAAGTCTGCAGGTTGAGTTTTTCAATTAGTGAAATATACTTTTGTTCATCCGAGTAAAATTCTCCCGCAATAATTAAAGTAACATCCATCTTTTGCTTTACAATTGCCAAAGACTCAATGAGCGTGTCGAGTCCCTTATAATCCCTGATGAAACCAAAGAACAGAATAATTTTTCCATCAGTTAGATTTATTTTTTTTCGGGCACTTTCTTTAGAAACAGTTTCACCAAATATAGAAAAAATAGGAAGCGGCAGCACTTTGTTCTTAGATTGCTTAATTATAGTTTCTAAATCTCTTTTTACCTGATCGGAAAGTAAAACAAAGTAATCCATTTTCCTAAGAAAGTACTTCGAAAGGATAATATCTCCAGTACGCTTTTCGTGAGGAATAATATTATGGCAAACCGCAAGCAGTTTAATTTTCTTTTTTCTGAGTCTTTTTGCAATAAATCCGTAACAAGGTGCAAAAAACGGCATCCAGTGTTTAAATATAACCAGATCAGGAGTTGAGCTGATTATAAGCCGCGATACTTTCAGCCAGTTAAAAGGATTTATTGAATCAAGAATAACTTTTGTTGGAATTATGTTGGATTGATCTTCATCTTCTGTTTGAGATGTGCCCGGGAAGAACAGCTTCGGATATTGTCTTGAGAATGTTATAACTTCAACATCATTTTCTTTTTTTAATTCCTTATACAATAAACCTGCTGAATGTGCTATCCCTCCGCGTAATGGGAATGCAGCGGAAATAATTACAATTTTCATTGCGATAAAACCTTCTGCATCACAAAGATGATTGTTCGAAGAAAGGGTTGAAATCTGAAAAAAAGAAAATCCCGAGTCTTACAAAAAACATTTCAACCTTTATCTTTAATAACATACTCTTTTTCATCGCGAATCTGGTGAACGAGTATTTCACCGAGAAGTCCAACTGAGAAAAACTGAACACCAACGATAATCAATAACATACCAAGGAATAACATAGGTCTGTTACTGAGCGGTATTCCCGTAAACCATAAATACGTAAGATATCCGTTTACAATCAAACCAAACAGAAAAGACAGCGCTCCAAGAAACCCAAACAGATGCATCGGTCGTTTTATATAACGGGTTAGAAAAACAACTGTTATTAAATCGATGAATCCTTTGAAAAATCTTGATATTCCGAATTTAGTTTTACCATATCTTCTTGGATGATGTTTTACAGGAATCTCCGTAATTGTAAAGCCCTGCCATTTGGCAAGCACGGGAATATATCGGTGCAGTTCACCATACACTTTTAAATTTTCAACAACTTCTTTGCGGTATGCTTTAAGACCGCAGTTAAAATCGTGAATTTTAATGCCGCTTAAGACCCTTGTAACATAATTAAAAAATCGGGAAGAGTATTTTTTTATGAAAGGATCGTGTCGTACTTTTTTCCAACCGGAACAAAGATCATATCCCTCAGAGAGCTTGGAAAGCAAATTAGGAATTTCGTTAGGGTCATCCTGAAGATCAGCATCCATTGTAATAACAACATCTCCGGTGGCATTCTGAAAGCCGATTTGTAATGCGGCAGATTTTCCGTTATTCTTCTGAAAGCTTATATACTTAAATCTTCTATCTGTTCTGCAGACTTCCTTAATCACCTCTAATGATTTATCGGTGCTGCCGTCATCAATAAAAATGACCTCGTAACCTGTATCTAATGGCTTAACTGCTTTGCGGATTTCATTAGCAAGTGGGTTTATTGATTCTTCTTCATTCAGAAGAGGAATTAAAACTGATATCTTTTTGAATGGAATTCTGGTTTTAGGGAGTTCCGCCTCTTTAGATTTTTTAAAGTACTTTTTTCTTCTCTGGTAAAAGTTTTTCTTTTTTGGTGGTCTTTGTGATTCAGCTTCAGATTTTCCTGTATTTACAGAATCTGGCGGTTTTGGATTACCTTGTGCTGGTTTATTAAAAAAATCTTCCAATTTAGTCCTTATATCGTAAAATAACGCTCAAAAGTTAAGGCAATAAAGGGATAAATACAATTATGTTGAAAGAAGGAAAATTTTGTTTAAAAGCACATTTGAAACTTTTCCACTATTAAGCTTGTTTTGAATCTTGACTTTTTAGTATAGATTGATTACGTTTGAAGTATAAAATTTAAGAAAAATGCGAAAATCGGAGTAAAAATGAGCACTACCGAAACCCAGAAAATTGAAGAATTAGCAAATAAAGAATACAAATACGGATTTATAACAGATATTGAGGCTGATAGTCTTCCAAAAGGATTAAATGAAGATATAATCCGTCAACTTTCTGCAAAAAAGAATGAGCCTGATTGGATGACTGAATGGAGACTCAAAGCTTATCGTCATTGGTTAACAATGGAAGAACCAAAATGGCCTAATGTAAATTTTCCTCCGGTTGACTACCAGGAAATCTCATATTACTCTGCACCTAAATCAACACCGAAGTATAAAAGTCTTGATGAAGTTGATCCTCAGTTACTTGATACTTATAAAAGGCTTGGTATCTCCTTAGAAGAACAGATGATCCTCGCAGGTGTTGCTGTAGATGCAGTGTTTGATTCTGTTTCTGTTGCCACAACATTTAAAGATAAACTTAAGGAAATGGGTGTTATATTCTGTTCTTTTTCAGAAGCCGTATCGGAACATCCTGACCTGGTAAAAAAGTACTTGGGAAGTGTTGTTCCTTATACTGACAACTATTACGCTACCTTAAACTCTGCAGTATTCAGTGATGGTTCATTTGTTTATATACCAAAAGGTGTCCGTTGCCCGATGGAGCTTTCAACTTATTTCAGAATTAACGCTGCCAACACCGGACAATTTGAAAGAACCCTAATAGTTGCTGACGAGGGGGCTTACGTTAGTTACCTTGAAGGTTGTACCGCTCCGATGAGAGATGAAAATCAGCTTCATGCTGCCGTTGTTGAATTAGTTGCTTTAGATAATGCAACAATAAAATATTCAACAGTTCAAAACTGGTACCCAGGTGATAAAGACGGCAAAGGTGGAATTTATAACTTTGTTACAAAGCGCGGGGCATGCCGCGGAGTTAATTCCAAAATTAGCTGGACACAAGTTGAAACCGGATCTTCGATTACCTGGAAATATCCAAGCTGTATTTTACAGGGAGATAATTCGATAGGTGAATTTTATTCTGTCGCAGTTACAAATAATATGCAGCAGGCAGATACCGGAACAAAGATGATTCATATAGGAAAGAATACTAAAAGCACTATTGTTTCTAAAGGT
Organism: Ignavibacteriaceae bacterium; assembly: GCA_035463895.1. Classification (GTDB taxonomy): domain Bacteria; phylum Bacteroidota; class Ignavibacteria; order Ignavibacteriales; family Ignavibacteriaceae; genus JAGXRK01. The sequence continues at coordinate 6,450 of DATHSU010000045.1, forward strand.
ATATCAGCGGGAAGAAGTCAAAACAGTTACCGCGGTTTAGTTAAGATTACAAAGAAGGCTGAGAATGCCCGTAATTTTTCACAATGTGATTCACTTTTACTTGGCGATAAATGTGGTGCTCATACTTTTCCATATTTAGAAATTAACAATCCTTCTGCACAGGTTGAGCATGAAGCTACAACTTCAAAAATTGGTGAAGATCAGATATTTTATCTTAATCAGAGAGGACTATCAACAGAAGATGCTGTAAGCTTAATTGTTAATGGTTATTGTAAGGAAGTTTTCAAAGAGCTTCCAATGGAGTTTGCGGTTGAAGCACAGAAATTATTAAGTATATCTCTCGAAGGAAGTGTGGGATAAAAATTAAAAAGTTAAAATTCAAAAGGAAAAAGTTATAATGTTGTTAGAAATAAAAAATTTACACGCAAGTATTAACGGAAATAAAATCCTGAAAGGAATAGATTTAAAGGTTAATGCAGGTGAAGTTCATGCCATTATGGGACCTAACGGTTCCGGTAAATCAACACTTGCACAAGTTCTTGCAGGAAGAGAAGAATATGAAGTTACTGAAGGCGAAGTATTATATAATGGAAAAAATCTTTTAGAACTCTCCCCTGAAGACAGAGCTAGAGAAGGTGTATTCCTTGCTTTTCAATACCCGGTTGAAATTCCCGGTGTAAGTAATACAAACCTGTTAAAAACTGCTGTTAATGAAGTTCGTAAATACAGAGGTGAAGAAGAATTGGATGCAATGGAGTTCCTTTCGCTCTTAAAAGAAAAAAGTAAGCTTGTTGAACTGGATCAGAAATTTTTGAGTCGTTCTGTAAACGAAGGTTTCTCTGGCGGTGAGAAAAAAAGAAATGAAATTTTTCAGATGGCAGTTTTAAATCCTACGCTTGCTTTACTTGATGAAACTGATTCAGGACTTGATATTGATGCCCTCAGAATAGTAGCTAATGGTGTTAACAAATTAAAATCAAAAGATAAAGCTGTTGTTGTGGTAACCCACTATCAGAGACTGCTTAATTACATAGTACCTGATTTCGTTCACGTGCTTTATAATGGTAAGATTGTTAAATCCGGGGGTAAAGAACTCGCTTTTAAACTTGAAGAAAAAGGCTACGACTGGGTTAAAAACGGTAAGACTGAAGTTGCGATTTAATTAATAGTCATTCCGAACCTGCCTGTCGGCAGACAGGATTGTTCCGGAATCTCAATAATATATCAAAGACCCTGAAACCTGTCTGGCAGGCAGGCAAGTTCAGGGTGACAAATAAAAGAATAAAATTTTATAATGGAAAATAAAACAGACCTAAAACAATATTTCATCAATCAGTTTGAAGAATTTGAAAAATCATTAAACGGTGAGAAGGCGTCTTATTTTCATCAATTGAGGAAATCCGCTCTTGATGAATTCAGCAAACTTCCTATTCCTAATCAAAAAGATGAGGAATGGAAATACACAAACATCTCTCCCCTTCTTAAACATAATTTTATTCCCGGGGACAGAACAACTGTTGATCCGAAACGAATTACAAACTTTCTATTTGATGAACTTGAACACAGCTTAATGGTTTTTGTAAACGGACATTTTTCACAGGAGTTATCCAGATTAGAGGAGATACCAAAAAATGTTAAGGTTTCATCTATTGCTGATGAAATAAAAAGCAAAAATCCTGTCATTGAAAAACATTTTGGTAAATATGCATCACAGGAAAACCATATTTTTACAGCACTCAGTACTGCATTTACTAAAGATGGCGCTTTCATCTATGTTCCTGATGGAATGATTTTAGAAAATGCAATTCATATTATTTTCTTAACAACTTCAGATAAGAAAATATACACGCAACCCCGGAATCTTTTTGTTGCTGGAAAGAATTCTCAGGTAACTATAATTGAGCATTATGTTTCCGATGATGAAAGCCTTTATTTTACAAATTCAGTAACGGAAATTGTAACTGATGAAAATGCTATAATTGATCATATAAGACTTCAGGAAGAAAGCAGCAAGTCTTTTCACATTGCAAGAATGGAAGTTGATCAGGAAAGGTCAAGCAATTTCTCATCTCACCTGATCTCTACTGGAGCCGAGCTATCCCGTAATGACTTCAATGCACGGTTTAATGATGAAGGAAGTGAGTGCACGCTTAACGGACTATTTATGATTAAGGATGATCAATTATTTGATGCTCATACAATGATTGATCATGCAAAACCTCATTGTGTTAGTCACGAGCATTATAAGGGTATTCTTCAGGACAAATCCAAAGGTATATTTAACGGAAAAGTAATGGTAAGACAAGATGCACAGAAAACGAATGCCTTTCAGGAAAATAATACTATCCTTTTATCCGATGATGCGGTAATGAACACAAAACCACAGCTTGAAATTTTTGCTGATGATGTTAAATGTTCGCATGGAGCTACAATCGGCAAGCTTGATCAGAATGCTTTGTTCTACCTGAAATCAAGAGGAATTGGTGATGAAGCGGCAACAGGCATACTTATTCATGCTTTTGCAAGTGATGTTATTACATCAATAAAAATCCCCGCGCTGAGAGATTATCTGGAAAAGATTATTTCTCAACGCTTTAATTAGTTGAAAGTTTAATATGCACACAAAAACTGCAGCTGTTTTTACTCAGAACAAGAAGACATATGATGTTGAGAAAATCAGGAATGATTTTCCTATTCTGAAAACTACTGTTCATGGCAAACCCCTTGTTTACCTTGATAATGCTGCAACAACACAAAAGCCGCAATATGTAATTGATAAAGAAAACAACTATTACAAAAAGTATAATGCTAATATCCATCGCGGTGTACATGCATTAAGCCAGGAAGCAACCGAGGCTTTTGAGGAATCAAGAATCATTGTTAAAAAGTTTATCAATGCGCTAGGCAAGAACGAAATAATATTTACTCGTGGTACTACCGAATCCGTAAATCTTGTTGCATCCACTTATGGCCGGGTAAATATTAATGAAGGCGATGAGATCATCATTTCTCATATGGAGCATCATTCTAATATAGTTCCGTGGCAGATGCTTTGTCAGGAAAAGAATGCTAAACTTAGAGTAATTCCGATTAATGATGATGGAGAACTGATCTTTGAAGAATTTGAAAAAATGATCAACAACCGTACAAAATTTGTTTCTGTTGTATATGCTTCAAACACGTTAGGCACTGTTAATCCGGTTAAAAAAATAATTGATCTCGCTCACTCCCAAAATATTCCCGTAATGCTGGATGCTGCACAGGCTGTTAATCATCTGCCGATCGATGTTCAGGAACTTGATTGTGATTTTCTTGCATTCAGTGGTCATAAACTTTACGGTCCAACCGGAATCGGAATACTTTACGGAAAAGTAAATCACCTTGATGCAATGCCTCCTTATATGGGCGGAGGTGATATGATCTCAAAGGTGTCTTTTGAAGAAACCACATACAATGAATTGCCTCATAAGTTTGAAGCCGGTACGCCTCATATTTCAGGTGCAATAGGACTCGGCGCTGCAATTGAGTACATTGAAAAAATCGGGCTTGAAAACATTGCCCGGCATGAAAATGAACTTCTTCTATACGCAACCGAAGCGGTTTCTGATTTAGCTGGTTTAAAAATTATCGGAACAGCAAAAGAAAAAATAAGCGTATTATCATTTCATTTTGAAAATGTTCATCCTCATGACGTAGGTACTTTTTTAGATTTTGAAGGAGTAGCAATAAGAACCGGTCATCATTGCACTCAACCATTAATGAAACGATTTAACATTCCGGCTACATCACGTGCCTCATTCGGAATGTATAATACAAAACAAGAGGTTGATATTCTTGTTGCAGGATTAAAGAAAATTTTAGAAGTATTTGGTTAATGCTTAAGGTTAAATAAAATGGATCAGGAATTAAGAGAACTTTATCAGCAGGTAATATTAGATCACAACAAAGCTCCGCGGAATTTTCGAAAGATTGAAAATCCATCACGTTTTGCCGAAGGTTACAACCCATTATGCGGTGATCATTTAGATATTTATCTCAGTTTTGATAACGGAAATATAAGCGATATTTCATTTCAAGGGTCAGGGTGTGCAATTTCAAAAGCATCTGCATCACTTATGACTTCAATGATAAAAGGCAAAACCAAAGAGGAAGCTGAAAAAATATTTCACCGCTTTCATGACCTGGTTACAGGCAAACTTGGTGACAATCCGGATATTGAAGATCTTGGCAAACTAGCAGTTTTTGCAGGAGTTAGAGAATTTCCTGCACGTGTTAAATGTGCATCTCTGGCCTGGCACACAATGTTCAATGCTTTACACGATAAAAAAGAAAAGACAGTTGCTGAATAATCTTTAATCATCCCGAACTTGTTTCGGGATCTTATATCATAATTATAAAGATGCTGAAACAAGCCTGTCTGCCGACAGGCAGGTTCAGCATAACAAATTGAATATGGCAAAAATAAACAAACAGGAATTAGAAGAAAAAATAATTCAGACACTTAAGACGTGTTACGATCCGGAAATACCGGTTGATATTTTTGAGCTTGGGTTGATCTATGAAATTGCTATAGATGATAACGCAAACGTTAAAATAAAAATGACCTTGACTTCTCCGGCTTGTCCTGTTGCCGGTTCGCTTCCGCCTGAAGTTGAAGGAAAAGTAAAAGCAATGCCGGAAGTAAACGATGCAAAAATTGAGCTTGTTTGGAGTCCACCGTGGGATAAGGATATGATGTCTGAAGTAGCAAAATTAGAATTAGGATTTTTGTGAGTTGTCATCCCGAATTTATTTCGGGATCTTAATTGTAAACTTAAGACTCTGAAACAAGTTCAGGGTAAAATAATAAAGGAGATAATATGTTTAACATAAGTCCACGTCCACCTATGTACGATCAGGGTGCAGTTCAGTTTATGAGAGATGAATTAGTTGCAGTTGGATTTACAGAACTTCTGACACCTGAAGATGTTGATAACGCAATAAATGTCAAAGACGACACAACTGTTTTGGTAATGATTAACTCTGTATGTGGTTGTGCTGCCGGAAGTGCAAGACCAGGTGTATCGCTTGCTTTACAGAATAATATTATTCCTGATAAACTCTATTCCGGATTTGCCGGACAGGAAAGAGATACCGTCGATCGCATTCGTCAGCATATAAAAGATTTTCCTCCTTCATCGCCAAGTGTTGCATTGTTTAAGAACGGAGAACTAATATACTTTATGCGAAGAATGGATATTGAAGGCTATGATGCACAGCATATTGCCAATACTTTAGTTGAAGTTTTTAAAAAAGAATGCACTGCACAAGGTCCATCAATAACACCTGAACAATTTGCACAGGTGATGCATGCAAAAGCTTGCGGATCAAAAATACCAATGTTTAAAGGATAAAAGTCCCGTCATGCTGAACTCGTTTCAGCATTTCAAATTAAATGCGAAAGACCCTGAAATAAATTCAGGATTATAATTATGAAATTCAGTTCACAGGAAGAATACGGATTAAGACTTTTATTAAGGATCGGGAAAGACTGTTCCGAGAACGGGATGACTATACCCGAGCTTAGTGATCAGGAAAAGCTTTCAGAAGCTAATGTCGGAAAGATACTTCGCCTGCTTCGCATTGCCGGATTTGTTGAAAGCTCACGAGGTCAAACAGGCGGATATAAACTTAACCGTCCTGCAAATGAAATATTAGTCGGAGATGTTCTAACTTCACTTGGCGGAAAATTATATGAGTCCACTTTTTGTGATCTTCACTCCGGTGTGGAAAGCATTTGTACAAATTCAATTGACTGTTCAATCCGTTCATTATGGAAAACTGTGCAAACTATGCTTGATGGATTATTAAGTAAAATTACTTTGCAGGATTTGCTAGGCAGTGAAGAACAGGTAGAAATTCTTGTTGCGAATTTGAGTGAGGAGTTGGAAAAATAAATTTCGGTGAGGAATATTCCTTCATTACTGGTTTTGTCGGACAGGAGTCTGATTCCTGCATAAAGATCTTAGATATTTTTACACTCACCCCACAGTATTATAATCAATTTCAAGAAAAAATAATTAATCATTAAACACTCTTAATACAGGATATTCTTCGCCTCTTATCATGTAATTGAATAAATCATAATGATAAATAGCGTGCATTGATCTTATTTCAAAAGCGGCTACAATTACATTCTTCTTTAACTGGTTTGTCGATATAAAGATATGGTCCAAACTGATTTCACTCAAATTTTTCTTCTGAACTTTAAATTTAGGAGCAGCCATTTTTTCATCTTCTAATACAATAGAATCTATTGAAGTTATAATGTACTGTTCAATGTTCAAATGTTCGGGTAATTCATCCCAGTATTCCATTCCATGATTTGTTATAAAAGCCATAAGTAAAGAATCACTCCGTGGAACCAGATAAGCATCAGGTACGGAAATCTGGTAAATACTTTTAACATCCGAATAATATTGGTCAACTTCAAAAACTTTTTGATAGCCGGTTCTTGCATCTTCAACCGGCAATATAAATTTTTCGCCTTTATTGATATGATCCATTCTGATTACAACGGGCGAACCGGAAGCAGTAAGTGTATTTCTTTCCCCGGCAATAATGGATTTAATTTCATCCTTATTTTGATCTATAAACTTAAGCATGCTTATCATAGCAGATGATTGTCCTTCCGAACGATGCTTTATATTATCAACAGCATAATCTTTACCATTCTTTCCCTCCAGTATAAATGATAACGTATTCTGAATTCCAAAACTTTGCCTTCCATCATTTATATCAACTGTACTGTGCCTTAGTCTCTCTTTATTGGGCGGACCCCCTACAAGATATTCGTTAAACGAAAAACCAATTTGGGTTAAATAATCTTCAACGAATGGTAAAACTTTTTGCTTTGAGAATTTCCTTATTTTTTCTGAAACATTCAGGTTTGTCAGCAAGCCCAACTGTTCGTCAGCACGTTTATAAATTCCAAATTGCTCCCAGCTTTGGGTATATGGAAAGTACTCATGAACATCAAGTGTTACCTCAAATAAATAGTTGTTGAAAAGTTTATGAAGCGCTACCGTTTCAGGTTCTGTTAATATTAAATGATTTCTGTTGAGATCAATATTATTTGCGTTTCTCCTTTGATTTATTTCAGAGCCATCGGGATTCATTTGGGGAATTAATACCAGGTCAATTTTATCAAACAGATATTTATTCTCTTCTTTGAGCAGCTCCCTTGCCAACAACAAAGATCCTTCTTTCCCAGATTGCTCATTTCCATGCTGCTGGGCAAAGAACAGTACTTTAATTTTCGCTTCATCTTTTCCAAACTCTGATTTGGAGAACTTAAGAGCATAAATATTTCGGCCTTCAACAGATCTGCCTATCATATCGATTTTTAACAGCGCAGATGTTGTTTCCAGATTGTAAATAAAGTCTGTCAATTCTTTATACGACGTTACTTTTTCGTAGTTGTTTTTCTCAAGGGGTAACTGAACAATCTGAGAATAAAGACAAATAGGAAATAAAAAAGATGCTAGAAAAACTTTGATTATCATTTTATTAGTACCATAGATTTTGTTTCAGAATAATTTTCAGTTGATAACCGGTAAAAATATACGCCACTGGAAAATGGTTTGTTGCCTGCCTGTCCGGTAGGCAGGTCTATTGTTTGTTGTTTGTTGAATTCAATCTCGTATAACCCGGCAGGTTTATAATTATCAACAAATGTAGCTACTTCATTACCTAATACATCATAAACTTTAATACTCACATAACTATTAACAAACAACTGATAACGGATAAGTGTACCCGGATTAAAAGGATTCGGATAGTTCTGATACAATACAAAATCTTTTATAATAGATGAACCTTCATCATTAACAGACATGCCGAAATCAAATTTTCCTTCCTCAATCAAATACGCATATCCATCCCAAGTTGTAATGCTGTATCTGAGATTATTCATTGCAACTGCCTGTCTGGGTCCAACCCCGCCGCTTGCTACAAAAGTTGATGAATCAACCCGGGTTGATTGAGAAGCATCAATATAAATAGGTGGAAGACTGCCGTAACCTTTTACTGTTTTTTGACCTGAATTAAAAACCGACATTGCATTCCCGTGCAGGTAAATACCAAACCGACTCCTGTTTTTCATCATTCCCCAAAGAACAGACGACATCCTGTTTTCAAACAAATCACTTGCATCATACAGCATCGGTTCAAAAATAAAATCACCAAAAAGGTTTAGGCCTGCATTGTTTGTCATTCTTCCACGGTAAGCAGCATATACATCGGTGTAAAGATTATCTGCATAAAACTGTCCGGCTATTTTACCCGACTTACCAAAGAAGAATACAGGAGTCTTATCAACTAAAGTTTTTTGATTAAACATCCCGCCAATAAGCTTACTTGTATCGTTTAACAAGGATAAAACATTTAATGAATCTCCCGCAAAAACAAAATTGGTTGCATCTCCAATCGTTTGTGAAATCGCCGGATCATTAAGCATTGAATTATTTAAATATACTACTTCATAGTTTGCCGAGCCCTGATTAAGAAATGAAATAAGTGGATTTAACTGACTTGAAAATCCGGAATGGGAAATAATGACAAACTTCTCTGTATTGATGTTTGATATAAAATTTGTAAAACTGGTTTGAATATGCTGTGAAAAATTGTCTGATCCTGTAATCCAGAAATCGGTTAGAGGGAATTCCCATTCACGTTGAGTATCAACCTCTTCCGCTGAGGGGGGTATATAGGCTATTTCCCTGTTATTAATATCGTACTTCCATCCTTTAGTCAGCTGATCGCATTTCATTCTTTCGATAGTATAATCACCGGCGTTTATTGGTTGTAAGTCGGTTTCAGCATCAATAGTAAAAATTGAAACTGCACCGCTTCCCATTACTTCTCCAACTCCTTCCTGCGAAATGCAAAATGCTGTCCGGTCATCAACACCAATTCCTATTAAACTTCTGCCGATTACAAAATAACGGTTATAAAGCATTGCTACTAATCTGCCATGTCGTGCGCGTTCAATGAAGTGAGAGTCAAACAACACATCAGGAACAAGATTAAGGAAGTTCTCTTCAAACTGCATGTAATTATTAATTGGATTTAATAATGCCTCATCGGGATAAACAGTACCGAATCTTGCACTGAAATCAACATCACCAAGCACTGCCAGACCTGCGCTTGTACCGGCAATTACTCCTCCATTCTGAAAAATATAGTTTAGTGCTGAATCTGTTTTTGTTCCCTTCCAAAAAAGGATATAATTCCACTGATCACCACCACGAATAAAAATTGCTTTTGCTGTAATCAGTTCATCATAAGTTTCCTGAAGATCTGCAGCAGCTATTGAACCAATTGTTTTATTATAAGCAGTATCTGCACCAAGCGACATAAAATAATTCGGGAGCCAGGTTGTTGCGCTGCCGGTTCCAAGAATAATTATCTTACCGCTGTCAGCTTTCTGAACAATCCAGCTATAAGGTGCATCGCTCCAGCTATTATAATTTTCTGATCCACCGCCAACAGCACAGACGTAGCCCTGGGGAAATAGATTAAGAGTAAGGAAAAGAGTAATAGTGATAATTTTAATTGCTGATATTTTCATTAAAACTAAATGTTATTTTAGAACTATCATTTTTTTTCTATCAATGAAATTTTCGGCTGATAATTCGTACACATAAACTCCGCTTGGTAGATTATGTGCATTAAATTCAATTTCGTGTTTACCGGGAGCTTTGTATTCATCAAGCAGTGTTGTTACTTCATTGCCGAGAATGTCGTAAATTCTTAATACGGACAAAGCAAGCCCCGTTCCTACATCTCCCACATTAAAACTTATTTTTGTTTTAGGATTAAATGGATTCGGATAGTTCTGATATAAATTGAAACCCGTTTCAGGAGTGATCTCTTCTTTAATTCCAACTGTTAAGCTATCAAGATAATTGTAACAAGCCTGATAAACATCTTCTTCAATGTTATACCAGCCGCTGTAAGAACCATTTCCCCACTGCCCGCCATTTGTTACAAAGATAATTCCGTAATCTTTTAATTTAGAAAAATATAGATCACTAATGAGTCCGTATGCTTCACCCGGGTGACCATACAAAGTTTCATTTGGAAGAAGATCATTAGTTCTGCTTGAACCCAGGCCATAAGTGTTAAAAATTCCGTAATAATTATTTCCATTTGTACCTGTATAGACCCATTGAAGTTCAGTTATTAAGGCAACTGTTGAGTCTTCCAGAATCCTTATACCATTAAAAGTTCCGCCATTCATAATCATTAACATAAACTTTGAAAGATCATTTGCACTGACTCTAAGCCCCCCCTGTGGTGCAAAAATTAGTCCGTTTGAGCCAATAATATAGTTTGAAAGATCTCTGGGGGGCGGTTTTATTCCACCGTAATTATCAGCCTGAGGAATCCAGTTATTGCCAATTTTTCTATAAAGAACTGCAACATTATTAATGTCAGGTAAATCCTGAATATTATAACTCGATGTCATTTCAAGCGGCTGAAATATTTCTTCACGGCAGTAGATATCAAATCTTCTATTGGATATTTTTTCAACAAGTGTTCCAACTACACCGTAATTAATATTAGCATAAGTGAAGTAATGTGAGGATGGTGATCTGTTTGAACTGAACATATCCGCTGTAAAATACTGTCCACCCTGGGTAAGTAAACTCTGTATTGAAGGAGGCGGGTTACTATTATAACTGGCTGAAAGAAAACTACTATAGCCGCTACCATCTCTTAAACTTGAAGTATGAGAAAGTATTTTTCTAAAAGTAATAGTATCATTTGGAAATGAGGGATTTCGAAGAGTAAAACCAAGATAATCACTTACGTCGTCATCAAGCTGGAATAACCCTTCGTCATATAACTTCATAAGTGCGGTGGCGGATATAAATTTTGAAATTGAAGCAATGCGGTAAATTGTGCTGTCATTTACAGCAAGGTTTCTGCTGATATCTCTCAATCCAAATCCTTGTGAATATGCGATGTCATCATTCTTAACAACAATAACTGACATACCCACAACGCTGTAATTATTCTTAATGGTTAGAAATTGAGCATCAAGCCCTGAAGATTGGGAAAAACCAATGGTGTTTATTCCTACTATAAGCGATATGATACAAATGAGAATCAATGGCATTCAAAATATTTTCTCAAGCGATTCTTAATCAAAATCGAACCTTGCTTTTATTTCTTTTAATACATTACTGTCAATCCAGTTGTAAAATTCTTTTATTTCGTTTGAGTTAATTCCAGATTTGCGCCAGGTTTCGAGATAACTTTTTGCCTGGAGCATTATCAGCTCTTCCACCCGAATAATTTTCTGATAAACACCTGTATTTTCTTTATTCAATAAAGCAGATACATTAATATAATTTTCTCTTGCATCATTTTGTGAAGAGAATACTTTGTCCTTAAGTTGAAGTGCAAAGTTACATAGAGGTGCATTGCCGGATTCATCGCCAATAAGTATTGCCGGTAATGAACCATCCTCTGCAAGCCATACAGGAATAGTAACAGAAGTAAGCGGAAATCCAAGTATGGTCCACATAGTTGTCAATAATGGTGATTCATTATCCTTAATTCCCTGGACCACAACTGCTGCTGAAGTTGAGTATCTTGGTATATAGTCTCTGAAGTAAACATAATCTTTATCGTTAACAGATTCGGGAATATTTTCTGCAAGATCGGTATTGGTGAAGGAATGCACCAGGCAGCGAGGCACATCATTGATCAGAAACTCAAAAGAAATTTTACCGTCCTTAATTTGATTTTCAAAAAGTCCGGCTGCTGTTGCATATCTTATATAACCGTAGCCTTTGTTTTCTTTACCAGCAAAAGAGTAGTTTGTTCTGATAAGATAACCTTCGGGAGCAATATCCGGATCATTAACATCATACTTGATGTAATCAAAATTATTTGTTTCGAAGTATGCAGCCCCGCCATAAGAATCTATAACGCCAAAGTTTGCCTCAACGCCAAGAGGTTTCGGAAGATCCTGAAGCATTTGTTCAAAATCATCAACGGTTGCGCATTTATCAAGCGCCATTTTCATGATAACGCCTTCAAGATCAGAAATTTTTGTTGTATCATCGTTGCTTTTAAGATTATAAGAAGCAGAATTCATTATACCAAAACCTGCCTCATTAAAGCCGACCCAGACTTCATCATTATTCTTATCGGGTGAGTTTACAAGTCCAATAAATCTGTACTTGCCATCAGAAAAGAAAACTACTCTGTTCTGTAACTCACCTGTATCACGGTTTTTTAACAGCAATGGTCTGCCATCATTAGTGGCTTTACCTGACACAACGGCAGTGGTACACGGGAATATAGACAATTGATTTAGAATTAATACCAGAACAAAAACTGCTTGAAAGAACTTTTTCATTATTTCCTTAATTAAAAACTTAATCTTATTGCGATTCTATGGACGCTTGGTAAAATGTCATACATTGAGTATGCATAATCAAAATAGACCGCATTTCCGGACCATAGGAGATTAGTACCAGCTCCAAAAGTAAAAGTCTGATCATCATAGTTTAATTTATAACCACCGCGTAAATATAATCGATCGAAGAATGAAAATTCAGTTCCAAAATGTGCCCTTTCCTGATTGTCATTTGGATGTGTAACATCGATTGCACCTCTCATTTTTACAAAGTCGACTTTAAACACATCGAGACCTATTCCTACCTGAAAATTAAGAGGCAAGGGATATTCATCGGTTATTAATCTGCCTGGAGTTAATCTGCTAACAGGAAAATTATTATCCTTTCGATAAGTAAGATCAAGATCCGGACCATCATATTTCAGATCACTGCCGAAGTTAGTCATTGACATTGCAATGGTTAAATTCTGGAAATCCAACTGGTACTGAGTTCCGATATCAAATGCAAAACCTGAAGCAGTTTCATTCCAGATCCTTTGATGAATATACTTAACAGTAACACCGACATTAAACCGATCGGTTAAGTATGTTGCATAAGAAACTCCTAGAGCAAGATCTCCGGCATCGAAAAATCTTCCTGTGCCATTCGGCTCAGTTTCTGTAGTGATTTCCATTTTACCAGTGCTGAACACAATCATACTGGCTGCAAATGCACCACCATCACCGGCATTATAAACCAGTGAAGCTGCATTAACATCAAACATATTAAACCAGTCTATATAGGAAAAGAAAGCTTGAAAGTTATTTACCTTAACTATACCGGCAGGATTCCAGAACACAGAGGATGCATCATCTGTTAAACCGATTATTGCACCGCCCATTGCTTCAGCTCTTGCACCAACTGGAATCTGAAGAAACTGTGCACCGCTTGTACCGAGATTAGGATTTTGTGCAAACGATAACTGTGCTGTTAGAAAAAGCAAAACTGTAATAAAATATTTTTTCATATCAAACTCCGGTTGACTATTTGATTACTGCAAATCGTTCCATATGCTCGCTGTCCTGTGCTTTTACAACATAAATGTAAACACCCGGAGCGATTTCCCTGTTACCTTCGGCGCGAAGATCCCACACTGCTGTACCACTTATTGAACTGTGATGAATTGTTTTAACCAGATCGGCATCAACTGTAAAAATGTAGATAGTACATTCAGGCGGAAGATTAATGAACTGAATCTGTCTTAAAGGTTCACGCCTTAATTCTCCAAACTCCGGCTCATACAACGATGAAACCACATAAGGATTTGGTACAACTCTTATTTTATTTATATCTCTTTGTATGGTTTCATTATTAATTCCTGGCGCGTTTACTGAGAATCTGTATCTATCCAGAATATTAGGTTGAACAGGTTTAACAGTAGTTAAAGAGAAAATATTGCCCGGCGAAGGCGGATTGTTTGGTGGGAATTTAACAACGCCTCTAATTCCATTGATGGTAAAAGAACTGAGATTTTTTAATGAATCAGCTGTAACTTCAACCGTGTCTCTTTTAATAAGAACAGAAATAAATCCCTCGCCTGCTTCAAAACCACTGTTCGTAACAGAAATAAGATGCAGTGCATTAATTACCTGTGTTTCATCATTAACTGTAAAATCAATTTCAAAGTTATCTGTTCCGCCAACTCTTGAAACATTTTCAATAATATCAGGTGCTTTCATTTCAAGAATTATTCCATCTTCAGTTGACTGAATTTTATCAATATTAAACGGGCGATTTTTCAGAACAGTATCTGCATTATTTTTAACTGCATTAATTGAATAGCCAAATGCAAGTCTGTCATTCTTCACCGGCAACGAATCAAGCGGTGCTGTTGGATTTGGATCATAAACCCTGAACTCAATACCCGGTATTACACTTCCATTTGCCGAATAACGAACACCCGGATATGCACGCGGCAGATATGTGTTATCCTCTTTAAGTACATTGCCGGTTGTTAAATCCACAATATCAAAAATTCTGTCAGTCTTAAATGCTATTCCATATTGATGGGGAAGAGTTTTAGTTGAATCAACTATATTAACCTCAACCTTAGTTTTTAGTTTTCCCCGGTCTGTCCTTGTTGTAAAGTTGAAAAATACTTCGTAAGTACTGTTGGAGAGTGATTCGTCATCAACCGGAGCTGGAGTAAGAATATAATTTGAGAGTCCGGTACCAAAATGTTCAGCAGAATTTGATGTAACAGGAGTTCTGCCTAAAGCGGATGAAATTGGTATGGCTGAATTGAGATTAATAGCATCAGGATTGGAGCCCTTCGGACTTTCAAGGCTTTCGAGCTGCTCATCTCCTCTGTCATACGCTGTTATTGAATACCAGTATTCAATCCCGTTAACAACGCCTTTATCAGTATAGCTGTACTGCAAACCGCGGTCTAACCCGATATCATTAATTCTGTCAAAATCAGAAATTAACTGCCAGCTTATGCCTCTATCAAGACTCCTATAAAGACGATAGCCTTCAAAATCATATTCACCTGAAAAATTATCAAATGAATATTCAGCCACATCATTCCAGTAAAGAGTAACTTGTTTATCTCCCGCATAAGAGTAGAGTGTAGGAGTTGCCGGAGGTTTGCTAATCTCAAAATGGAAGTCCAGAACTTTATATGCCTGATCGAGGTATAAAAGTAGTTCATCAAGATCTTCACCTGCAATAATTGCTGTGTAAAATTCAAGCTTTTCACCGCTTCTTAAGGTATATGGACCTGAGCTGATATTGGCAACAATATCCAGTCCGGTTGCAGGAATAGTTGCAGGATCACAGTAATTTAGAGCGGTATTATTTCCAAGATGGAAATACTGCGGACCTAATGGTGAATTATAAAGTGATGGACTGCTGGACATAATACCATACTGTACTGAGTCAATATCTCTGTCATCATAATAAAGATTGTAGTGCATATCAGTTATACCAAGCTGCATACCACCGATTTCAGGAGTTTTGAGAAAGGCAACTCCCATCATTCCAACTTTACCATCTGGCCATTCGGAGGAATAATTATCGGCATCATAGAAATACAGGAAATTCTTTTCTTTAATGAAATCAATTTTGTCATCATCGTATTCTGGAACGCCACCACTTATATTTCCGATATCAAGGTCGTTATAAAGAGCAAAATAGAGACTGTCGTAATCGTTCGCACTCTGATTGGTAATGATATATTTGAAGAAGATGATGTTCTGTGCAAACTTGACGCCATATGTGTATCCTATTTGTTCAACCTGAATACCAAGTATGCTAACCGTGTTATTGCTGTCGTTATACGCACAGTAACTATCCTGATCCGAAAGGAAAACAGGATTGCCATTTTCGTCTTTTACCGGCCAGCCATTTACAGGGTGCCAGGTCTGCGGCTTATCACTGAAAGCAATTTGTGAAAGATCAGGATTCTGGAATCCGCCTGCTGCTTCCCACTCTTCATTATTTGTATATCGTCCCTGAATAACATTGCCGGGAATTCCAACCATAGGGTTAATTCTGTATATATAATGCTTACCACTATTGATTGGAAATTCGCCAGAAGGACCTTGTGTTATTCTGCGTGGATAAAGCTTACCACGGTTCTCAAAAAACAAACCTATGTTGCTTGCATTATGTGTTCCGCCTGCTCTGTCCCTGATAGAAAATATTTTTTCCAAATCTATAGGATAATCATCGCCATCCCTGCCAACCTGAGAAAAAACATTTACCGTAAACAATAAGAAAAATGTTATTAAAAAATATCTTCTCATAATAATCAACCTTTTACTCAATGATTAATTAAATCTGAATGTTAAACCAAGCCGAATCGACCTTGGCGGACCAAAGTTAGAGGGGTCCTGCATATACTCAGGTGATAAAGCTCCTTCAAATGTAAAATCAGGTTCTCCTGTATCACGATAAACATATAATATGTTTCTATGATCTGTTAGGTTTAAGAATTCAGTAAATAAACGTAATTTATATTTTGCACCAAACTCAAACTCTTTGCCAATCATAATATCAATATTATAGTTCCCCGGCTGACGTAATGAATTTCTGACAACAAATCCCACATCTCTACCTCCGGGTGTGTATGGAGTTCCGGAGCTGGCACGGGCAATTAAACTAATATCCATATTTTCAAAAATGTATGATCCAAATAATTCCGGACCTTCATTTTCAAGAATTAAATATGTGCCGCTGGCATTGAAAACGTGGGTTCTATCAAATTCAAGAAAATAAAGCTGTGTTGATTCCTGTGTGCCCGGGTATTGCTCTCTTTCAGAAGAAGCACTTCCTTTAGCAACTGAGTATGTATAGGTAAGTCCGCCTGAAAAATTTTTGCTTCTTCTTACATCAAGTGAAACTTCAAGACCTTTTATATTAGCATAATCTTCATTTACATAGAGTGTGTAGCCGGTGAATCTTCCATCAACATAAGGAAAGTAATATCGTGTGCCTATCAATCCTGTTATGTCACGATAATAAGTTGTAACATTAAGTGCAATTCTGTCAGTAAACTGGTGCGCTATTCCAACTTCGTAAGATATAGTTCGCTGTGCATCAAGACTTGGCTGACCGAATAATGGTTCTCTTACATTCAAATCATACTGATTGTTTTCAAATAAGTACTGAAAATCGGGATTTTGGAAAAAGTGACCGTACGAAAAATGAAGCTTGGTTCTGTCTGAAATGGGATGTGCAATTCCAACTCTTGGAGAAAGCTGTGAGCGAGACTTAACCTTGATAATTGAATTGGAGTCAAGCGGATTATCCCTGAATTCAACATTTGCATTCACATAATCGTATCGCAGCCCCAGATTTATTACAAGATATGGCAATTCAATTTTATCCTGGGCATAGCCGGCTAATTCAAAAGGTTCGGTAGTGTAATCATCTATATATGGAAATGTTCGTTTAGGATCGAAGATGCTGAATAATCTTAATTTATGTTTTTTAAAAGCGGCTCCGAATTTAATTTCATTCTTTGATCCTAATTGCCAAACTGCATCAGCTTTCAGATCAAATGTAGCAGTTCTGCTGTCTGTAAGCTGAAGTGGATTTGCTTTCCTGTAAAATTCAAAACCGGTGCCAATACCTTCAAAATATTCGAACTGGTTGCTTGCAAGATATTCGGATGTATCTTTATCAACTCCTGAATAATATCCCTGGTTAAAGTAAGAAGCGCGCACATCGTAAAAGAAGTTATTTGCAATAGTGTGTGTCAGAGTCATAGAACTCTGCCAGCTATCGGTTTTTCTCTTAAGGTACTGTTCAGGAATAAATTTATATGCGTGGCTGTAGCTCTGCCTTTTTCCTATACTACCTCTGTTAGCCAGAGAAATTTTAACATAAGGAATTAAGGTTGTTGTAAGTTTTGTAAAAATAGTTTTTTCATCATTATATCCAAACGGCAAATAATTTCCTCGTTTGTCTAATTCAGCGGAAATAAAATATTTCAATTCCGGTATAAACAAAGGTCCGCTTATACTACCGTTCAATCGGTTTTCACGAAGCCGGCTGTATTTATCAACACCAAATTCACTTGTTCTTGCTTCAAGTTTTGCAGAAAATTTTTCTGATCCATCTCTTGTTACAATATTCACAATACCGCTCATTGAGTTACCGTATTCGGCATTAAAAGTTCCACTGAGCAAACTCATTTCCTGAATAGCATCATTATTAATTTGAGTTGCTAAACCACCTAACAGCGGATCGGTTACATACATTCCATCAACAAGAAAGGCTATTTCATTTGATCTTCCGCCTCTGATGTGAAGATTATTTCCAGATGTAACAACTCCTGCCTGCAATGAAAGTAGCTGAGTGAAACTAGAGACGGGCAGTGCTTCAATCTGCTCCCTGCTTATAACAGAAATTGAACTTGTAAGATCTTTTCTTATCATCGGGGCAACTGCGGTTACAACAACTTCGTCAACTTCAATGGAAACAGGATTAATTTCTGCCGAGAGCTGTGTTGTTTGATCGACAATTATAACTACGTCTGTATAAAGAATTGTTTCATACCCGATAAAACTGATACGGACATTATATCTTCCGGGCTGAATATTAAGAATAACATATTCGCCTTTTACATTAGTGGCAGCACCAAAATCAGTTCCCTCTATCAGTATGTTAGCGCCAATCAGGGGTTCTCCAGTTTGTGCATCCTTGATTGTTCCGACCAGCTTTCCTGTTGTGCCGGCAAAAAGAAGGAATGGGATAACTGTAAACAGAATAAATAATTTTTTCATCTTTCACTCCCGGTAATAATCTGATTCTGACTTTCCATAATTTCTTCGGTTTCTTTGAGAATTTTTTGAGCTCTGCTTTTCTTTTTAATAGCGCAGGCAGTTGCTATTGCGTTTATTAAAACTGATATTGCTGCAAACGAATTTGTGAACAGCATATTTTCGCTTTTTACAATAAGATTAGCTTTTGTATGAAATGTGACAGGCGATGCCTGCTTATTAGTTATTGCAATTACATCAATTCCTTTTTCTTTAGCAAAAGCAGATACTTCAACCGTTTCTTTTGAATACGGGGGAAATGAAAACACAATCAATAAATCTTTCTTGTTCATGAACAGAACCTGTTCGTGAAAAACTGTGTGCGTGTGTTTTAAAACTGTAGAATCTATTCCAACTTGCGTCAGCTGATAACCCAATATCTCCGCCAGCAAATAAGATATTCCTAATCCTGCAGTAAAAACACGATCAGCTTTAAGAATTCTGTTTATAACATAATCAAAAGTCTTTCGCTCAATAATGTTCAGTGTGTTGTTAATATTGGCAATATCTACATTTGCAACTTCTGTAAGCAAATCATCATCAGCAGTATTTTTATCGAAGAGAGGGAAAATTACTTTATTATTAATCTGATCCTGAAAAGTTTCAGCTATTGCATCACGTATCTCACTGAAACCTTCAAACCCGACCCGCTGAGCAAAACGTACTACAGAGGCAACGCTTGTTCCTGTACTTTTTGCAATATCCTGAACATTAAGAAACGGAATTTTGTCAAAATTATCTATAAAGTAATCTGCAATTTTTTTATGATTGCGGGGAAGTGAATTATACTTCCCCTTAATCTTATCTTTTATTTGTTTGTATCCATCCATATAAAAAAGAACACACTCAAAAAGTGTGAGTAGAAATATTATTTCAATAATGTCATCTTTTTTGAGATAATTGAATTTTCTGTTTGTAGCGCATAAACATAAACTCCAGATGGAAGACCAGAAGCATCGAAATCAAAATTATATGTTCCTGCTTCATAGAGTCCGCTTGCAAGTACGGCAACTTCTTCGCCAATAAGATTAAATACCCTCAGCATTACATTTGATTTTTGCGGAATGCCGAAAGATATTCTGGTTACCGGGTTAAAAGGATTAGGGTAATTCTGTTCTAAAACAAAGTTATCTGGAGCAAAACGATTTTCAACTTCAATTTCACCATAATAAGTATATGATCCGTTGAAATCTATTTGTTTCAGTCTGTAATAAACCACTTTCGACTGAATGCCTGAAATGTCATCAATAAATGAATAGTTCTGGGCTTCTGTAGTTGTTCCAAAACCTTCTTTATATCCGACTCTTATCCACTCGGGTGTATCGGCAGCTCTTCTTTCAATCTCAAAGCCCCAATTATTAATTTCGGTTGCGGTTGACCAGCTAAGCGAAACTTTATTTCCAATAATATTTGCAGTGAAAGAAGTTAATTCAACAGGAACAATTATATTAAATTTGTCTTCACATAAATTCATATTTGCAAGGCAAGCAGCCTGATCGGCTCCAATAGAAATACCAAAATAAAAGTCGGTTGACTGACCGGGATTTAATGGTATGGGTGCCTGCCCGAGAATTGCAACAGCTCCGTCAACACCAACCGTTAATGGAGGATCAAATGATCCCTGAGTTAGCCAGTTATAATAGAGTGAGTCATTTCCATAACCGCTTGTCCATTCAATAGACTTTAATGCTGTCTGCATAGCGGAAAAGAATTTAATTCCTGCCCAGGTTGTTTTGTTCATAAGAACAGTGTTTGAAGCAGCATTCCATTGAACAGTTTCATTACCATAAGAGCCATCGATTTGTGGAATTGCTTCAAGACCAATAACAGCATTAATTGCTGAAGCTTCATTATTCTTAACATTCATTTTCACAAGTAAATAAGCTCCATTAGTCCATCCATAAATATTCATAGCCACCTCAACGTTTGGTGGAAGATTGGAGTATGTATTATCAATTGTTGATGTCACTTCAAAATCGCTGAGTGCGGGTGAAGCTAAGGTAGCCGCGGGGACCAGCCCGTTTTGATCCTGATTATAATCAAAAACCTGAGAGGAGTTAACACCAACCAGGATTGATACACGATCGAGTTGACGGGTTGTTAGATTATCTGCGAAAACACGTGTTCTGCCTCCATTACTTTGAGTTATGCCAATTGCACCGGTATAAAAACTTTGAGCGACACCATCCAACATAAAAACGGATGTTAATAAAAACAGTACGAAAAAGGAAAATGCTCTTTTCATTGTTAACCTCTTTAAATTATTTGACTAAGTTCATTTTTTTAGTTTCTGAATAGCTGCCTGTAATAAGTTGATAGAAATAAATTCCGCTTGAAAGATTATCTGCATTAAATTGAACATCATAACTTCCAGCTGATAAATCCTGGTTTATTAACCCGGCGACTTCATTTCCCAGCACATCATAAATCTTTAGTGAAACATATTCACTCTGTGGAATTGAAAACTGAATTATTGTTGACGGGTTAAATGGATTAGGGTAGTTTTGTTTTAATTGATAATCCGTTGGAATTGGTGGAGAACTTTCTTCCACGCTGGTTATCAGACTATATTTTGCTTCCACCTGAGACATATTAGCAACCATTTCAGATTCATCATCTCCCAGCGAAATTCCGACCCAGAAAACAAATTCGTCACCGGCAGGAATATTTACTGCATCCATTCCGAAAACACTAACTGCTCCATCACCGCCTGAATCGTAAAGCGTATCAATTTGTCCGTAACTTATCCAGCTGTACAGATCAGGATTGCTTGTGTTATAGCCGCTATACCACTCAAATGATTTTAGAGTAGGCATATCGTGTGAGAGAAGTTTATATCCTACATAAGTAGAAGCAGGTAATCTGTAAGAGGAAATGATTTTTGAATCAGATAGATATTCAATGGATTCAAGACCATAGCTTCCGTCGAGCTGTGAAATTATTTCCATACCCATATAAGTATTTAATGCAGCAGACTCCCTGTTTAGAACTGTAAACTTAACCAGGGCATAAGCGCCTCCGTTCCAGCCATAAACATTGTGCATGACCAAAAAGTCAGGAGATCCTCCTGTTGTGTCATAACTGTTATTAACTGAACCATAAATTTCAAAATCACTCAATAGAGGATTTTCAACATTCATCATCGAGTCTTCTGGTTCAGTCGATAATAAATAACTAAATACATAGTTAGGATTTACTCCCGCAAGAAAATTAGAGCGATCAATTTGTCTGACGCCGGCGAGAGAATCCTTGAGTACTCTTACTCTTCCAAAATTGCTGACTGCAATGCCAATCTCCCCTGTTTGAAATGATTGTGCTGGAATTTCCTGAATTATAACTGTAATAAATAGTAAAGAAACACCAAGTAAATATTTGAACCTCATAAATCCTCCGATCTATAATTATTTAGTAAAAAAAATTTTAACTCCACCCCATCAGGTTTGGTGGAATAAGTAATAATAAACCTAAAATGAAAAAGATTATTAATAAAGGTAAAACCCATTTAGCCCATTTGTCCCATGGCACTCTTGCCATTGATAGTGCACCCATTGTTACTGCAGAAGTAGGAATAATAATATTCGTATATTCTCCGAGTTGAAATGCTAGTATTGCTGTCTGTCTTGATACCCCTGCAAGATCAGAGAGAGGAGCCATAATAGGCATTGTAAGTGCTGCCTGGCCGCTTCCGGAATGAACAAAAAAATTAATTATTGCCTGCACAACAAACATTTTCTGTGAAGCAAAAACCGGAGATGATGATTCAATAAGTGGTGCGAGTCCGTAGAGTATTGTATCAATAATTTGTCCATCACGTGAAATGACAAGTGTTGCTCTTGCTAATGCAATTATAAAGGCTGTACCAACAAGATCTTTTGCCCCATCGATAAAAGCCTTAATAAGCTCTTCACTTTTCAGTCCGCCGATTATTCCCACTAATATTCCCATAATAAAAAACATGGCAGCTATTTCTTCAATGAACCACTCAAATTCAACAACTCCAATTACGAGCATAACAAGTGATAGAGCAAATGTCAGTAGAACTAATTTATGACTTAAAGAGAAGTGAATGTCGTTATTATAAACATGCTCAAAATGTTCATTATTTCGACGTTCATTATCTTCTGCATAGGTTGGACTAGCTTCAGGGTTTTTCGAAATTTTCCTTACATAATATAAAAGGAATAATATCGCTACTATTGTAGAAATGATCCAGCATATTACCCTATAGCCTATACCGGAAAACAGAGGAACTTCTGCAATGCCTTGTGCAATACCAACATTGAATGGATTCAGAAATGCACTTGCAAATCCAACGTGAGCACCAACAAGCGGAATTGCAACACCTACAATCGAATCGTATCCAAGGGCAAGACATATCGGAACAATAATAAGCACAAACGGAATTATTTCTTCATTCATTCCGAAAGTTGCTCCGCCCAAAGAAAACATCAATATTAAAACAGGTATGAACATTGTCCGCAAAGCCCTTGAATTTTTGTGAGCTTTGGCAAGTTTATTAATAAGTGAATCGATTGCTTTTGTTCTGGCAAGAACGTTGAAAGCACCGCCAACAATTAGTACAAATCCGATGATTAATCCGGCTTCAACAAAACCTTTTAACGGTGAAATAAATAATGCAAAAAAACCCTGTGGATTGCTGTCGACATATTTGAACGAGTTCTGAACAACAACCTCTCTTTCGTTCATCACGGTTCGCTCATATTCTCCTCCGGGTATTATCCATGTCAGACCGGCAATGATCACCAGTAAAGAAAATATAAGTAAATAGGTGTTTGGAACCTTGAGCTTGAATTTAAATTTTTTGTTGCTATCACTCATTCAATTACTTTTTTTGTTTTGAGATTATATTTATTCCCATTAATAAGTAAATGCATTTTAATATTCTCAGCCCCGTAGTTTCCGTTTTTGTCTACCTGTATATTTTTTATATCTCCCGCATCCAGAATCATAACCTGACTTTCACCCATCACTTCAAATGTATCATCGGGATAAACAATTATTGAGGTGGCTTCATCAATTGCAATTCCGGGAAGTTCCGGATTTTCTATTACAAGAGAGATTAGTCTGTTGTGTCTTTTTCTTTTAATAAAATGCTGATCAACAATTGCAGATTTTATAAATCCAAATCCCTGAACAACTTCAATATTATCTTTAAGAATAGATATGAATACATTAGATGAGTCATCATTAATAAGCTCATTCCCGGTGATCATAACTTCACTCATAACAGCAGCGCCTGCACTTGTGCCGCTTATTACTCCGCCACTATTATAAATCTCATAAATCCTGTCCAGAAGCCGTGTTCCCAGCAGATCTCTTGTGAGATTACTTTGGTCACCGCCCGAAAAAAAGATTCCTGTAACATTATGAAGTTTTTTAAGATTACTGTCAGCTTCAGCAGTTTCTTTTGTGAAGATCAGATAATCTGAAGAGGCGACACCAAGATTTTTAAACTCATTTGCTTGCCGATTTGCTGTTTCAAGAGGTTCGGAGCTTGCATTTGGGATGACTATCATTTTTGCATTTTCTCCGCCTGCAAGCTCAACAATTTTTTTCATTACGTAGTCAGGTCTTTTCCCGCCGCCTATTATAACAAGATGTCCTTTTGAGGATTGAGCAAAACATCCCTGGTCAAGAAATACAATAAGTATAATTGAAAGAATCAGTAAAGGTTTTTTCATAGGCTTAATTCTTCTTAACTAACTCGAGAGCTATTTCTGCTGTTTTAACTAGATCCTCTATAAAAATAAACTCATCATTGGAGTGCGGATTCTGAGCACCAATTCCAAGATTAACTGCCTGGATTCCCAATCCATTGAGTGAGTTTGCATCACTGCCGCCTAAAGAAATTTTAGGAGTTGGAATTAAGCCAATTTTTGTTAATGCATTTTTTGTTTCTTTATATACTTCTGAGTCTTCGGGAACCGTAAACGGCATAAAATCCCAGTCATACATTAATTCAAATCTTGCTCCAGCTGAATCTGATTCTTCCTTAAATGTATCAACCAAGCTGTTAAAATAGTTTTCTGCTTTTTTAAGATCGAAAGATCTGACTTCCCCTTCAAGTTCTGCAAATTCGGGTATTACATTAACAGCCGAACCGCCTTTTATCAAACCGATATTCATTGTGGTTTCCTCATCAATTCTGCCCAAAGGAAGTTTACTGATAGATTTAGCAGCTACAAGAAGTGCATTTATTCCTTTTTCCGGGGCTATACCTGAATGTGATGCCTTACCAATAATTCTGATTTTGAATCCGAGAGCACCACAAGCTGAATGTATAAAATTGCCGGGACGATAACCCGAATCAAATACAAAGCCTTTTTTTATCTGTCCGTTTATTCCTAGATATTTAGAACCATACAAAGTTGTCTCTTCACAGGTTGTGAAGACAACAGTAAAATCTTTTACTTGAATTTTTTCCTTAGCAATTTTTTCAAGTAAATAAAGTAATACCGAAACACCTACTCTGTTATCCACTCCAAGCACCGTATCTCCGGAAGAAGTGATCTTTTCATCATCAATCTGTGGATTAACACTTTCGGTCGGACGTGCAGTATCCATATGAGAGGAAAGTAAAAAGTTTCCTCCATCTCCAATTTTACAAATTAGATTTCCTGTATTACTTTTTGAATAATGCCAGGAATCATCTTCGGTAACTGAATAATTATATTGTGTGAGAAAGGATTTGATAAAATCTGCCAGAGGTTTTTCATTCCCGGAAAGCGCATTTATTCTGGCTGTTTGAAGGAATAAATCTATGAGCCGTGAGGTTTCCATCTGTAACTCAAATTACAAAGTTATTAAATGATGTAATTTTCATTACAGAAATACAAAAAAAATATTTCTATGTCAAGAAAAATCGTACTTCAATTTGATTTTTCTAATCTGTTTCTTGTTCGGATATCGTAGGAGGGGCAGTTACATATCCTTCACGGATCAGGCTGTCGTTTGACTTATAAACAACTATTTTCACCTCGTTTGAGTGATAATAGCCTGTTGATTCCACCTTAACGCCATTAACTTCTTTTGATAGTTTGACATTTGCCAATAATATATCATTGGAAATCAGATTTCCATCCATTCTTGCTTTTTTGGGCGGAATGTTTGAAAGAGCATAATAAACACCCTTCTTAGCATTCTGGAAAGCAACTTCCATGTCTTCTTCAAGTTTTTGCTGAGCAAAAGAACCAGAAGAAATTACAATCAATGATATCAATAAAAAAACACTACGCATAGCTACCCTCTATTTTTTCGTTGGATAATATTAACAATTAGCAACTCTTAAGTCAATATGTGATTTGATTAACCAATTTTAAATTCCGGAAACTATCACTTGACAAAATAGTTTCCATTGCTTAAGTTGGAAACCAGAAAAACGATAATAGTTTCCAAGAGGAATAATGGAAGAACAAAATAAAATAATTGAACAGACAGAAGAAAAATTCTTTCGTGATGGTTTTTACAAAACCACAATGGATGAAGTTGCAACAGAATTAAGGATGAGTAAAAAAACTATTTATAAGTTTTTTCCATCTAAAGATGATCTTATTATGGCTATTGCTAAGCATTTTATGAACAGGATGAAAAATAAAATTTTGCCTGCTTTAAGTTCCAATAAAAATGCAATTGAAAAATTAGCTGATCTTATTAACATACTAGCCAAGGCTTCTGAAAAAATATCTACCAAAAGAATGGAAGAGATTAAAAGACACTATCCGGGTTTATGGATTGAGATTGATCGTTTTAGAACTGAGATGATGTTTGGTAATATCACTAAAGTTATTGATCAGGGAAAGAAGGAAGGATTATTTATTGACTATCCGACAAACATCGTGATGAATGTACTTGTTGCTTCCGTGAGAAATATTGTTAATCCAGATTTTATTCTTAATAACAATTTCTCAATCATTGAAGCTGCACGTTATGCCTTTAGAATAATTATCGGCGGAATTGTTACCGACAAGGGGAAGAAAATTTTTAATAAAACAATAAACAAGATGTAGTTATGAAAAGATTACTATTTATAACCCTGTTATTAATAAGTCAGGATTTTATTATTCCTCAAACGCAGGTTACGCTTGAAGAGTGTTATGAAAAAGCAAGAATAAACTATCCGCTTATCAAACAGAAGGACTACATTGCAAAAACTAAAGACTATAGTGTTAGCAATATTTGGAACGGATACTTTCCACAGATAACACTTCTTGCACAAGCTTCATATCAATCGGATGTAACAGAGATTCCAATGTCATTGCCCGGAGTTGAAATTCAAGAACT
>DATHSU010000046.1:0-13817 GCA_035463895.1 Ignavibacteriaceae bacterium
CTTTTTTGTTTGAAAATATTATAAAGCCAATTGACTTCCCGATGATTATTACCGGCGGCGATGATGATTTTACAGTAAGAAATAAATCAGATGTGAGAAACGTAAAATATGATACTACATTAAGCGATTTAGAACTGCAACTATTTTTACAGAACCTTGTAAAGGAAATGGACGCAACGCATCCACCAATTATTGTTGCTTATGAAGACACAATAATACTTTCGAAGATTCATTACGGCGACTCTGAACTGATAAGACAACTAAAATTTTATCCCTACCTTCAGATAATTATTGCAGCTCTTTTTATAATTATTGGATACATTGGTTTCAGTCATATAAAGAAAAGCGAACAGAGTAATATCTGGGTTGGAATGGCCAAAGAAACAGCTCATCAGTTTGGAACTCCAATATCAAGTGTTATGGGATGGCTTGAAATGTTAAAACTCAATTATAGTGACCCTGATAAAGTGAAGGACATAACAGATGAGATAAATGATGATGTAGAAAAACTGAACAGGATTACAAACAGATTTTCAAAAATAGGTTCAAAACCTGAAATGAAAAGTCAAAATATTTTTGAGGAGGCTGATAAAGTTATTAAATATTTTAACAGACGGTTACCGCAGACAGGGAAATCAGTTGAGTTGGCAGTACTAGGAAACCAGAAAGCCGAAGCTAATCTGAATGCTGAATTGTTTGAATGGGTACTGGAAAATCTTATAAAAAATGCTCTTGATGCAATTGATAACAAACAAGGAAAAATTGAAATAAAAATTGAAGAAACTAAAAAAGCAGTTGAGATTGAAGTATCGGATAACGGAAAAGGAATTGATCTTAATCGGAGAAAAGACGTTTTCAGACCTGGATATAGTACAAAGCGACGCGGTTGGGGATTGGGCCTGAGTCTTTCAAAACGAATAATTGAAGGTTATCACGGGGGAAAAATATTCGTTAAAAGTTCTGTTCTGGGTGAAGGTACTACTTTTAAAATTGTTCTAAAAAAATCATAAATTAAATAAAAAGATTGAATGGGCTGTGTTTTTAGGGAAAATTAATACTAACAACTGTCTTTATTACATGTAATTATTTCCATTGCTTTGATTTTCTCTTGAAAAAGGGATGTTTTGCCCCTTTTGAAGTAATTCTGAGAGTGGCATTCACTTTGCCTGTTTAGGGCTGAAATAGTTTAAGCATAGCATCCCTCCAAAAATGACACACGAACTGTCGAGAGTAAGCCCTCACTTCTCGACAGTTTCTTTTTTAAACATTCTAGCTGATTCACTTACCCAAACCTTCATATCAATTAACGATTTGATTATTCCATTTTTGTAACCCGAATAATTAACAAGGATTTCGTTTGACTGATTAATCAGAACTAAACTGATTCCGGAAGAATTATTTTTTTTATCCCCAAGCATACTCTTAAATACAAATTCAGGATTAATAAGTTTATAATACCTCTTAATAGGTAAAACTGCCGGCTGAATGTTTAACAAACTTTCGAATAGATATTCAGCAGTAATTAGTTTTTCACGATAGGAATAAAATAAAGAAGTTATTATTCCAAAGATAACAGCTTCACCATGTTTGATTTTATGATCGGATGCAGATTCAATAGCGTGACCAAATGTGTGCCCAAGGTTTAACACTTTTCTTAACCCGGTTACTTCCCTCTCATCATTTTCAATTATTGCAGATTTTATTTTAACGCAATCAGATATAATTTCAACAATATTTGAAAGATCATTATTTACTATGTTATTAATAGTTCTGTAAAAAAATGTTTTTTCATTATTAACTGCTATAAAAGAGTATTTGATTATTTCACCCAAACCAGATTGCAATTCCCGTACAGGTAAAGTATTAAGAAAAGAAACGTCTGTAAACACAGCCTTTGGTTGATAAAATGTACCAATAAGGTTTTTTCCGGCGTTAAAATTAATACCGGTTTTACCCCCAACCGAACTGTCAACCATTGAAAGTAAGGTAGTAGGAATGTTAATATAATCAATACCCCGCATAAAAATATTTGCAGCAAAGGCAGCTACATCGCCTGTAATTCCTCCTCCAATTGAAACTAATAGAGTATCCCTTCTGCATCCACTGTCAAACATTGATTTTAGAATTTTAATCAATTCGGTGTGAGATTTATTTTTTTCCTTTGTTGAAATTTTATAAACATTGAGAATAATGGATTCGCGATTGAGATCTTTATAGAGCTTTTTCCAGTATAGCTTGTAAACTTTTGAATCTATAACTATAAACAGGTTTTTATTTTTCAGTAATTTCGACTTTTTGAGATGCTGAGCAAATTGATCTTCGAAAATAAAGATGGAGTAACTTCCCTCACTATGTTTAACATTAATTTTCATTTTTTATGATATCTCTTTTAATAATAGATACAATTTTATCAATTGTTCTGCCAACAGGATTCAGGTCAGTATCGATAATATAATCCGATTTTTCATAATACTTCCGCCGTTCCTGAAGCAATTTGTCTATACGTTGAATATACTCTTCTCTGGTCGGTTCGTCATCGCCCTGAAACAATAATGCCGGGCGGTCACGCTTAAATCTTAATCTTTTATAAGCAGTTTCGGGTGAGGATTTAAGATAAATCAGCAAGCCTGTTTCTTTGATTATCTTCAGATTTTCATCATTAGCAATAGTACCCCCTCCAAGTGCAATAATATAATTACGCAGAATTGATAATTCTTTAAGAGTTGTATTTTCCAGTAACCGGAAATACTCTTCGCCCTGATCAGAGAATATCTCAGTTATCTTTTTACCTGCTTTCTTTTCAATTACTCTGTCTATATCCAGAAAATCCCAACCGATAGTATTTGCCAGTATAGGACCAACAGTGCTTTTACCGGCAGCCATGAATCCTGTTAGATATATAATTGACTTTTTCATAATTAGGTAATAATTACAAAATGAATTTAAATGATTGGAGTTGAAAAACAAACTATGTTAAAAATAGAAAGCAGCACCAAGCAGGAATGTTACACCATTTACATTTACTTTAGTATCAAACGTGTCGTTTAGAATAATCACCTGGGTATCCTTATAGTTAACGATGTTCTTGTCATATTTATTTTTATTCTTAAACTCAGGATCACGGAATTTCATTTCCAGTTTAAAACCAAGGTTGTCAAACACAATATATTCCATTGAAACTGATACATGCATTCCGAACGCAGTTTGGCTATTTAATGTTGAAACATCGGTATCACCAAAAGTGCGAGAAAATTTTCCGAAATAAATTCCGGCACCGGCACCCATTAAAAACTTAAATTTTAAGGTTGAGAAAGGCATGAGGTAATAAAGTGATGCTTCCAACGGAATCATTGTGAACCCATCCTTGGTTTCAAGTCGCTGTTCATTGCTTCCTTCAAAAGCAATTAAATTTCTGCCTGTTTCGTTTGCATTTATAAATTCAGAACTAAGGCCTATTATTAGCGGATCTGATATCCTATGGCGAAAATCAAGTGATGGATTCAATAAATCGCTTACTGGAAACGATCTGTTACGAATTATGGGATCAGTGGAATTAGGATTCAGAAAAATTTCAGCTGAAGTTGTATAAACTAATGATGAGCTTATACTAAATTTATTTCCGTCATACTGCGCGAGTACTGAGGAGCTTAATAATATTATAAAAGATAATACCCGTAAAGAAAACATATCCAAATAGTTTAATATTGATGTTTTAAAATTGCATAAAACTTTAAAAAAGAAAACCCCCAAATCATTCCTAAATTTGGGGGCTGCATAAGACCTATTTAATCTTACTGACCAAGGAATATATGCCTGTTATCAACGATATTGGCATTTTCTTTTAATTTTTCTATCCACTGACTTGCATAGCGACTTCGTTTTTCCTGAAGAATAGTATTTCTGATGATGGCACTCTGGCTATCGTAAAGATTCTCATCAAAAGGTGTTCTGGTTAATACTTTAATGATGTAATAACCTCTTTGACCCTTAAATGGTTCAGATACTTTATTTGGTTCAAGATCAAGTGCCTTGTCAACAAAAGCATAATCTCTTCCAATCCCTGGAATATTTCCTGATGGTAAAAAGTTCCCTGTTTGCTGTAATTTTACATTTTCAGAGAACTCCGGAATTTTTTCAAATTCACCATTAATTTTTTCGTAAACATCCTCAGCTTTAACTTCAAGCTTTTCAAATTTCTTCTCACGTAAAACAGAAGGACGAATCTGTTCTTTTACTTCTTCAAACGGTTTGAAGTGTTCACCAACAATCTCCATTATCTGAACGACCACATAGCCATTTGGCATTTTATAAGGATCACTAATGGTGTTAACGCCGTTCTCAAAAGCGAAATCGATCAGTCTTTTATTTGCGCCAAGTCCAGGTATTGTTGTTGTTTTAACAAACAAAGGAGTCTCCTGAACATTATACTCAAGCAGCTCTGCTTCTTTAATAAAGTTATTTTTCTTTGCCAGAAAGGCAAAATCAATTGCGGAAGTAAACATCCTATCGCGAGTAGTAGCTGACTGTTTAACCTGATTAACTATCCTTTCAACAACAAATTTTCTAGAAACTCTATCAGTAACTTTTATTATATGATAACCGAAAGAAGTTTTAACCGGTTTTTGAACTTCACCAACTTTTCCGCTGAAGACGGCATTTTCAAATTCAGGAACCATCATTCCTTTACCAAAATAGCCCAGGTCACCTCCACGCTGAGCACTTCCCGGATCCTGGGATAATTCTGTCGCTGCTTGAGCAAAATCTGCTCCATCTTTCAAGCGGTTATAAAGTTTATCTGCTTCTTCTAAATTTTTATCGTCATCACCAAATTGATTAATTAAGATATGAGATGCTCTGGCCATAACTTCATCTGTGGGTACCGAGCCATAATATTTAATAAGCTCATAGCCTTGATTTGTTAAATATGGTCCAACAACATTTTCAGCTCTTGCATTATTAAGAGCTTCTACAACTTCCGGTGTAAGAAGTGAAACCGAAAGAGTATCTTTTGAGTAAGGGAAGTCTGAATAAATCTCAACCAGTTCTTTAAAGTCAATAGTATCGCCTTCCATTCTGTTTAGGATACTTTGTAAACTGCGCTGAGCCATAGATGAATCTTCTGCAGATGGAGAATTAGGAAAAAGCACATAACGCAGTTTTCTTTGCGGCTGCATCTTGAATTGATTTTTATTTCTTTCGTAATACGATTTTAAATCACTTTCTTCAACACTTATTTCAGCATCCTGAATCAGATTGAGATCAAACAGAGCATAGTCAACATCTAAATTTGTATTCTGTTCAATAAACTTTCTTTTTACTTCATCCTCGCCAACAGTTACGGAAGCAAAAATAAGGCTTTGAAGTTTTGCGGTAAGCTGGTTTTGTCTTACAAATTCCTCAGCCTGTATAAGGGGCTCCCGGTTTCTTGGATCAAATAAAGCTTCTTCATAAAGCTGCCTGTTGAAATTACCAAGTGAATCAATAAAATTCTGCTTAAGAAAATCAGGAGGATTATCACCTAAGATAATATCCCTAACTTCATCATCTGAAACAGTTAAACCATAACTGTCTATCATCTGCTGAAAAAGGATATTGGTTAGGAGTGCGTCCCACACCTGATCACGCAATCTGTCCATCTGGTCTTCAGTAAGATCCTCACCTGTTTGCTGCTGCTGAGCCTCTCTCTGGCGTTCAAAAGCTTCCTGAAATTCAAAGTAGCTTATTTCTCTACCGTTAACAACTCCTATATTATTAGTTCGTCCGCCTAATGCTTCAAGAACATTGGAATCAGAAATTACCATAAAAAGAACGAACAAGCCACCTACCGTTAGAATAAAAGCTGGTGCTAAACTTCTCATTTTGGCCATCATAGCCATAATTATTTTATCTCCGGAATTTAGTTTTTTGAAAATTTAAGATAATAAAAATAGACATGACCGCCATAAAAAGCAATGTTTTTTACTAATCTGATATCTCACATTTAGTATAAAATTATTCATTAAGAATGATGCTGTCTGTAACTTGAATAGTTGACTTTAGATAGTTATCCGCCTATATTTTTAATCAATTATTTTTAAAAGGTAAAAAATTGTCGAATTATATAGATTTTTTAAAGCATGTACCAATATTTTCAGATTTAGATGAAGAATCCTTAAATATTGTAGCCAATTCCGGATTTCTGCAATCGTATAAAAAAGATTCTCTTATCCTTTCCGAAGAAGATGCTGGTAACGCATTATTTGTTATATCCAGCGGAAAAGTAAAAGTTGTTAGATCGGACAGTGGTGAAAAAGAGGTTATTTTAGCCATACTAAATGAATCTGATTTTTTTGGTGAAATGGCATTGCTTGATGGTTTAAATCGTTCTGCAAATGTAATTGCGATGGAAGACTCAAAACTCTTTATTATTCAGCGTAGTGAGTTCCTGGAATTGTTAAGAAAATATCCGGATGTTTCAATTGCTTTGCTTCAGGAATTATCAACCAGGCTCCGCGCATCTTCAATGAAAATTAAAGCACTTTCGTTAAAAGATGCTGAAGGAAAAGTTGCCACTGTCCTGCTGCAGATTGCTGATGATATAGGGAAAATAAAGCACGGTATTGTTGAAATTGAAAAACTTCCATTTCAGCACGAACTTGCTAATATGGCAGGTACATCGAGAGAAACAATTTCCAGAACTCTTCATTCATTTGCAAAGAAAGGACTTGTTGAACTTGATGGTTCTAGGTTAAGAATAATTGATTACGAAAAATTTCAAGAGATGTTTAAGTAAAAAAATGAAACAAAAAGTAGATTTGCATATGCACAGCCATCATTCTGATGGTTTTTATTCGCCGGAAGATGTAGTCAAGAAAGCCAAAGAAAGAGGTCTGGAAATAATCAGCTTTACTGATCATGACAGCATCAACAGTCTTAAGGAAGCTATCGAAGCTGGAAAAAAATATGGAGTTGAGATAATTCCCGGTGTTGAGATAAGCACAGATATCAGCGACCGTGAAATTCATATACTTGGTTATTTTATGGATCCAAAAAATCCGGAACTTGAACATTATCTGAGTTTCTTTAGAGAGGAAAGATTAAAACGTGCTGCAAGGATTGTTAATAAATTAAATTCACTAGGAATAAACATAACTATTGAAGATGTTGTTGAAAAAGCTGGAAATGGAGCTGTGGGAAGACCTCATATAGCACACGCAATGAAGGAAAAGGGAGCAATCAACAGTTATTTTGAGGCTTTCAATAAGTTCATAGGTAACGGCGGACCAGCATACGAAAGGAAAGTACACGTTTCACCTCAAAGTTCTTTTAAAATCATTAGTGATGCTGGTGGGCTTTCTTTCATTGCACATCCGGGTAATCTTCCAGAGTATATTATTAAAGAGCTTATTGATGCCGGCGTTGATGGTATTGAAGTCGTTCATCCATCTCACCTGCCTCATAAAGTTAAATACTACCGCGGCATTGTTAATGAATATTTTCTTCTTGAGAGCGGCGGTTCTGATTTTCACGGCGGCGATAGAAATGATGAGGACAACCTTGGTAAATACTTCATCAATGTAAATGCTGTTGATGCAATGAGAACCAGATTATTAAGAAATTCAGCCTAATACTGGAGTCTATTTTATGAATATTATAGAAGGATCTCTCTCGGCTGCAAACCTTAAGTTTGCAATCATTATGAGCAGGTTCAATGAAGCTATTAGTTCAAAATTGCTTGAAGGTGCATTGGACTGTTTAAAAAGACATAACTGCAGACCAGAAAATATTGACATAATTAAAATACCCGGTGCTTTTGAAATCCCAGTAACAGCTGATAAA
Organism: Ignavibacteriaceae bacterium; assembly: GCA_035463895.1. Lineage (GTDB taxonomy): Bacteria > Bacteroidota > Ignavibacteria > Ignavibacteriales > Ignavibacteriaceae > JAGXRK01. The sequence continues at coordinate 7,819 of DATHSU010000046.1, forward strand.
GCAGCTACATCAAAAAAATATGATGCTGTGATTTGTTTAGGTGCTGTGATTAAAGGAGCAACTCCTCATTTTGAATATGTTGCATCCTCCACAAGTAATGGAATAATGAAGGTATCAATTAAAAACAGTGTGCCTGTTATTTTCGGTGTGCTTACTACAGATAACATAGAACAGGCTATTGAACGAGCTGGTACAAAGTCCGGTAACAAAGGATGGGATGCTGCACTAACAGCAATAGAAATGGCAGATTTGTTTAAAAGATTTTAGGATTTATTTTTCTGCTTTCAAGTTTCAGAAAATATCTTATTTTTGATCGACTTCTAAATCAACAATTTAAGAAAGGGATGCGATAAGGGTATCTTTTTACTTCTTTAATAACAATCAGGTTTAATCATGAAGACGATCGTATCTCTTGTTCTGCTTTTTACAAGTTTCACCTTCTCACAGCAGTTTAGAAACTGGCTAAATTACACTGACATGAAAGCTGTCAACTCAGTTTTTTCCGGTGATAATTATTTTTGGGCAGCAAGCAGCGGAGGGGGTTTTAATTATAGCTTTGAACAGGGGTTATTTAAGAACTTAAATAAAGCTGACGGTCTTAGTGGAATTGAATTAACTTCCGTAACAGTTGACCAATATGGTAAGGTATGGTTTGGAAGTAATTCTGGTAAAATTGATGTTTATAATCCTGAAACTGGTTTGGTTAATTCTCTACTAGAGATTGCCAACTCAGATAAAATCACCAAGAAAATAAATTTCCTATTTGCAAGCGGTGATACAATTTTTGCTGCTTCTGATTTTGGAATCTCGCTGATAAATGCAAAAACGCTTGTATTTATTGACACCTATTTTAAGTTCGGAACATTGCCTTCAAATATTAAAGTTAACAGCATTACAAAATCAGAGTTACTTTATGCTGTCACTGAGTCAGGTATTGCAATACAAAAACCGGGAACAACAAATCTTTCCGCACCGGAATCCTGGGATGTTTATCCGCAGCTCGCACCGGGTCTTTCTTCTAATTCCAATAAGTTAGTCTTTTTCGATGATAAAATAATTGTTGCAACTAACAAAGGTATTTCTGCATTTGAAGGAAATAGCTGGCAGGCATTTCTGACCGACTTCAATAATGCTAATGTTTCTGACCTGCTTGTTAAAAACGATACTCTGCATATATTAACAGATTTTGCAATTCATAGTTTCAGCAAAGGTAATCTTGCACTTATTTACAATTCTTCAACCAGATTAAAATCAATTTCATATTCTCCGGATAAAGGATTACTTGCTTCCTCAAATAATGGTGTATTAAGTATTGATGATGAAAGCTTCATATTTCCCGATGGTCCTGCAGCAAATCAATTTCCAAGTATGATTATCGACCCAGCCGGCAATTTCTGGTCGGCAAGCGGAAAAGATAACGCAGGAAAAGGATTATATAAATATGACGGCACTCAATGGACAACTTACAATGCCCAATCTTATCCGGTAATGATCAACAACGATTTTATTTCTGTCTATGCAGCACCTGATAATACTATTTATGCCGGAAATTGGGGACAGGGATTTATCCGACTGAAAGACAATGATATGGTCCGGTTTGATACGAACAATACAAACATGGTTGGTTTCCCCGGTAACACAAGTTTCTTGCTTATAGGCGGGTTCGGAGTTGATTCAAGAAATAACCTCTGGGTTCTTAATGTAGAACCCGCAGATAGAAATACGCTTGCTATGTTAACTCCTGACAGCACCTGGTATTTCTTTACCATTCCTGCAGAACAGAATCGTGTTTTAAATTTTCATGATAATCTTATAGTCGATCAGTACGATACAAAATGGTTCAGCAGTGACGATCAGGGACGCAGGGGTTTGTTCTACTTCAACGAGAATAAAACATTTGATAATTCTCAAGATGATTTTTCCGGTTATATAAATACGCAGAATGGTTTAAACAACAATACTATAAATGCTATTGCTTTAGACAGAAGGGGCGATATCTGGGCTGGAACAGGATTGGGTATCAACATTATTTCTAATATAAGTACCGTTTTAACTTCATCTCCTCAACTAAGAATAAGCTCGGTTTTTTCTGTGCGGCAGCAGACAATAAATGCTATTGCAGTTGATCCGCTTAATCAAAAGTGGGTTGGAACAAATCAAGGACTTGTTTTACTGAATAGTGATGGCTCAAGATTACTTTCTGCATTTGATACTAAAAACAGTCCATTGCTTTCCGACAAAATAGTTAGCATTGCAATTGACGAAAGAACTGGAAAAGTGTTTGTAGGTACTGAAGCTGGGTTAAGCGTATTTGAAACACCGGCTATAAGACCTGCTGAAAATTTTGATGAAATATTTGCTTTCCCTAATCCGTTCATCTTAACAAGTTCATCACAACTTCTAACAATTGATGGTTTGGTAAGAGACAGTGACATCAAAATTCTTTCTGCTTCAGGAAAACTTGTTAATGAATTTTCATCACCCGGAGGTCGTGTAGGATATTGGGATGGACGAGATGACAACGGAAATCTTGTAAACAGCGGTATTTATTTAATTATTGCTTTCGATAAAGATGGAAATAGTGTTGCAACCGGTAAAGTGGCGGTACTAAGAAAATAATGCTTTAAATGATCGATCTTGTTAATACCTCGCTGCAGTTTAATGGTAAATATCTTTTCAGAGATATAAATTATAGAATCAGTTCAGGTGATAGAATATCACTTGTTGGGGCTAATGGTACAGGCAAAACATCAATCTTAAGGATAATTAATGGCGAGATTGAACCTGAATCCGGTAATCTTCATAAACAAAAAAATATTTCTATTGGTTATCTGCCACAAGATCAGGTAATTCATTCCGGTAAGACACTTATTGATGAAGCGCAATCGGCTCTGTCTGATATTGTTTTGCTTCAGGAAAAAGAGAAACACCTTTCTCATGCACTTTCCAATTTAAAACTTACTGATGATGAAAGAAATGATCTTATAAATCAGCTTGGCGAAGTTCATCACCGGCTGGAAGAGTTAGACTCATTTAGTGCATCTTCAAAAGTTGAAAAAATATTACTCGGACTGGGTTTCGAGGTAAGTGATTTTGAAAAACTTACCAATCATTTTTCCGGCGGCTGGCAGATGAGAATTGCTTTGGCAAAAATTCTTATCCGTCAGAATGACCTGCTATTAATGGACGAACCGACAAATCATCTTGACCTTGATTCACTTGAATGGCTTATAGATTTTCTGAAAAACTTCAAAGGGGCTCTGATTATAGTATCTCACGATAAAAATTTTATAAACCAGTTAACAAATAAAACTTTGGAAATCTTTAACGGAAAATTTTATTCTTACAGCGGCGATTATGATTCTTACATTAAGTACAAACAAGAAAGGGATGAACAAACACTCCAACTTTATGAACAGCAGCAGAGAAAACTTAAAGATACCCAGCGGTTTATTGAGCGCTTTAGATATAAAAACACGAAAGCCAAACAAGTTCAAAGTAGAATTAAACAGCTTGAAAAGCTGGAGCTGATTGAACTGCCTGAGGATAAAGCCGAAATTCAAATCAGATTTCCTGATCCGCCGCAGAGCGGAAGGGTGAATATCGAGCTTATGAATATCGCAAAATCCTACGGGAGCAACAGAGTTTTTGAAAAAGCTGAATTTAAAGTTGATCGTGGTGAAAAAATAGCATTTGTTGGACCTAACGGCGCGGGTAAAACCACACTGGCAAAAATTATAGCCGGAGTTATTGATTTTGATGAAGGAGAAAGAGTCATTGGTCATAATACTCTGATTTCTTATTATGCGCAGGATGTGGCCGATAACCTGAACCCTGAACTTGATATTCTTGAAACATTAGATGGAATAGCACCTGATAAAACATTAGGTCAACTTCGTTCATTGCTTGGTTCTTTTCTTTTCGCAGGGGATGATGTGTTCAAGAAAGTCGGTGTTCTTTCAGGTGGTGAAAAAAGCCGCGTAGCATTGTGTAAAATACTTCTTACTAAATCTAATTTCATAATTCTTGACGAACCAACAAACCATCTCGATTATTCTTCAAAAAATATTCTTCAGAATGCTTTAGTAAATTTTAACGGCTCACTAATTCTTGTATCACACGATATAGATTTTCTTAGACCAGTAGTGAACCGTGTAGTTGATATCAGAAAAGGAATTATAAAAAATTATCCGGGCGATATTGATTATTACCTGTCAAAGCGTGAAGAATTAAAACTATCCGAAATAGTGAATAATAAAAAAGTAACAAAAGATGATACGCTGTCGCGGAAGGAATTGAAACGGATTGAAGCTGAACAAAGGCAAAAAAAATATCTGGCTTCAAAAGACTTATTAAAAAGAATTTCAGAAACTGAAAGCAAAATCAGCGAATTGGAGCGGCTGACGAAACAATTAGAACTAAACCTTACAGACCCGGAAATTTACTCTAATCCGGAACTGTCAAAAGAGACGACTAAAAAATTCAATTCTGCCAAAACAGAACTTGAGGATATTCTCTATCAATGGGAAATGATGAATGAAAAACTAGCAGAAATTGAATCGCAATTTTCTTAAATCTTTATTCCAAGATATTCTTCGGTAAGAGCAATACCACCATAAATTGCCGCATCATCAGCAAGCTTTGATTGAAGAATTTTCAATCCAATAGCAGAATCTTTCAATACATGTTTATCAAACGAACTTTTGATAACAGGCAGCATAAAATTACCTACTGCTTCAATTAACCCGCCTGCAAGAACAATCATATCAAAATTCATTAGATTTGCCAGACCAGCAAGTACCATTCCAATCGTTTCACTTGCTTCGGTAATCCTTTTCACGGTAACTATATCCTTTTTAGCTATTGCATTTTTTAGTGCACCGCTTTTTATTTTTTTACCGGACTTTACATAATCCTTAAGAATACATCTTCTGCCGGCTTTAATATCTGTAAATATTCGGTTAACTATAGCCGTTCGGCTGGCAACAGCCTCAAAACATCCCTTCCTGCCGCATCCGCAAAGAGGTCCATTTTTTTCAACAGGAATATGCCCAATTTCACCTGCTACGAACTTAGAACCTCTGTACAATTTTTCATTTAAAATTATTCCGCCTCCGATTCCAGTTCCGACAGAAACCACTAAAATATTTTTTGCTTTTTTACCGACTCCAAAGTGCTTTATGCCTAATGCAGCCAGGTTAACATCGTTTTCAATAAGTACAGGATATTTAATTTTCTTTTGAAGCGCTTTTTTAATGTTATAATTTTTCAATCCAAGGTTTGGAGCTAGGCCGATAATTCCGGTAAGAGGATTAACTGAACCAGGAACACCAAGCGATACAGAAACTACCTGGTTCGATTTAATACCAGACTTGTCTATTACAGAATTAATCAACTGTATAGTGTCATTAATGTAAGTTGAAGTTCCTGCTTCAACGTTTGTAGGCTTTTTATCCCTTGCAATTATTCCTTCATTAGTATTCAGTACGGAAGCAAGTATTTTTGTTCCGCCCATATCAACACTGACAGTATATTTAGAAGTCAAACTGATCTCCTTTGTGAATGAAAATTAAATTGACTGGTAAAAAACTATTCAATTTTATCCAGCTATACAATAAGAAATCAAAATATTATAACCATGCTTTCAAAATGATTAACTATTTTATGCGTATAAAAACAATTATTTATGAATTCAGTACGTCCATTAAAAAAATTCGGTCAGAATTATCTTAAAGATAAAAACATCATAAAAAAAATAGTTGATGAAATTAATCCTCTTCCGAAAGACAATTTGCTGGAAATTGGTCCGGGTTTAGGGTCACTCACAAATGAACTTGTTGAAAGAGGTATTTTATTTACAGCCGTTGAAATTGACAGACGCGTTATCGATGATTTAAGAGGAAGGTATCCAACTGTAAATATTATTGAGCATGATTTTCTAGAACTTGATCTGAATAACCTGTTAAGAACAGATACTGATAAACTAAGAATTGCGGGTA
>DATHSU010000047.1:0-17124 GCA_035463895.1 Ignavibacteriaceae bacterium
TATTCCAAAATTTCCAAAACTTATTTGTGTTCCAATGTTGAAAGATTTGCCTTCGAAAAATCTGCCCGTAAATCTGATACCATCAAGCGGTTCAAGAACTGCACCGGCACTCCACTTTATATCTTTTACAGCTTGTTGATCAGTTAGTATGTAGTCACCAAACAAAGTAAGCCTTTGAGTGCCGAATGGCCTTACAGCCAGATCAATAATTCCAGTCTTCTCACCTTCGTTAGGAAGATTTGCCACTAATCCCAGGGAGAAATATCTGTTAAATCTGAAAAGAGAACCGACTGTAATTTTATTTGAAAGTTGAAATAAATCACTTTCACCACTTATCCAGGAATACCCAAGGCCAAGACTAAATACTTGTCCTCCAAATGCTGCTGAAAGGGAATAATCTGTTACTGAATGATTTTTGCCGCCATAAGAAACAACACTGAATCCAAGGTTTGGGATCGCAGTAAACAAACCCCAATTATCAACATCATTAGAATCACTGTTTAAATCAGTCCAGGTAAAATAAATATCCGGTTGATGCAAATAAGTCAATATTGCCGGATTATCATATCCATATAGCCCAAATTTATTAGCACCGGGAGGGGTAAAAGCAAAATTTGCCGAATGATAAGCTGGTTGAAGTATCTGCTGCGAAACAATATAAGGGCAAATATTTATGACCATTAGTAATATTTTTGCTATTCTTTTCATTGTATAATCTCAAATATGTTTTATTGATAGTGAGAAAATTACATAAAAAATGAAACTAATGGTGTGCTAAATAATTTTTTAAGAAGATGGAACTGTAAACGGGTTAATAATGTTAGAAGTGTGTTACAACAAATAAATAATTTAATCTATTATAAGGAGGACTTATGTTCAAGAACGCAATTTTATTTTTAACCATTACCTTTTTAGCGGCTTTCAGTTTCACCGCCTGCAGTGATGATGATCCTGTAGCACCTGATGTTACACCAAAAGCAAAAGTTATGGTGGTTCACGCCTCACCTGATGCTCCAGGTGTTGATCTTTTAGTGGATGATGTTGTTGCTGGTACAAACCTCACATTCCCTAATAATACGGGATATGTTGAAGTCGATGCAGGAATAAGAAATGTTAAAGTTAATGTAACCGGAACCCAGACTACTGTTATTGGTGCAGATTTAAATATTTTGGCTAATGTAGCATATTCAGCTTTTGCTGTAAACACGGTTGCTAATTTAGAACCAATTATTTTTGTTGATAATTTAGCAACCCCTGCCTCAGGCAAAGCTCACGTAAGATTCATTCATCTTTCACCTGATGCACCGGCAGTCGATATAACTTTAACCGATGGAACTGTGGTATTTGGTAACGTAGCATTTAAAGGTTCTGTTGATTTTACTCCCCTTGACGCCGGTTCATATCCGCTTCAAGTAAGAGTTGCCGGAACTTCTACCGTTGCACTTGATCTTGGAAGTATAACTCTGGAAGCTGGAAAAATATATACTGTTTTTGCAAGAGGTTTGCTCAGCGGCAGTGGTAGCCAGGCTTTAGGTGCTTCTATTATTGTTAATAATTAACTGTAATTCTTAATTCTTTAAACCGGGTCTGAATAAGATCCGGTTTTTTTACTTTAAAGAAATCCGTTAAAAAGAATTTATTTGATTATTTTTATACTATAAATAATTATGTAATATGATCGAAATAAATAATCTTCATAAAAGCTTTGGAAGCAATAATGTATTAAAAGGTGTGAACCTTAACATTGAAAAAGGTGAAACTCTTGTTATTATTGGCAGAAGCGGATGCGGTAAAAGCGTTTTAATTAAACATATTGTTGGATTATTAAGACCCGATTCAGGTTTTGTAAAAGTTGAAGGAAATATCGTCGATAATTTATCTGACAAAGAACTATATCAACTGCGTAGAAAATTCGGGTTTCTTTTTCAAGGGGCTGCTTTATTCGATTCAATGACTGTTGAAGAAAATGTTTCCCTCCCTCTTACTGAGTCATTTAACAATTTCACTATGTCTGATATAAAAAAGATTGTTTATGATAAATTAAGCCTCGTTGGTTTGCCTGATGCCGGACATCTTAAACCTGCAGAACTCTCCGGTGGAATGAAAAAAAGAGTTGGACTTGCACGCGCGTTGGTTACTGACCCGGATTATATTTTGTATGATGAACCCACTACGGGACTCGATCCCATTATGTCTGATTCGATTGATGAACTTATTAAAGAACTATCTGAAAAAATTAAAGTTACTTCGATTGTAGTTACTCACGATATGTACAGTGTAAAAAATGTGGCAAATAAAGTTGCTATGATGCATAATGGCAAAATTTATTTTAAAGGTAATCCAGAAGAATTAGGCAGTTCCGACGACATAATAATTAAAGATTTTATCCGAAGAACAGAAGTGTGAATTGAATTAAAGGTTAGTAAAACCTTTTCTGTTGTTTCTTAATTGCTTTCCTTAATAGAATACTACACGAAAACCTAATCCAAAAATCTAACAAGTATTCAAAATATTTGAACCTTCATTTTTATTTTCAAGGTAAGAAAATCCTTATTTAGTTACATTTTTACTCAAATATCTGAGAATCGTTCGGACAGTAAAAAACACTACAGCGGTACAGTCGAAAAGACTTTGCAATTGTCAATTATTTTTAGTTATTTAACGAAAAACTATTTTAATTTGATTTACAGGAGGTGTTATGAGTTCATTGGGCGAACTGCTAAAAAACAGAGAGGTTTTCACAATTAATTCCGGAACTTCTATAAAACAGACAGTTCATTATATGGCTGAAAAAGGGGTCGGTCTTCTGCCTGTGCTTAAAGATGGAAAGTTATTGGGGGTTTTTTCTGAACGCGATCTTGTGAAAAGAGTTATTGCTAAGGATAAGGACCTCAATTCAACAACAGTTGATGAAGTGATGTCAACAACCCTGATCATTGCCAAAATTGATGAGTCACATGAAGCTACACTTGCTAAAATGAAGGAAGCCAATACGAGGCATATTCTGATTATTGATGGCGAAAAGTTAACAGGTGTGTTATCAATGAGAGATCTGCTTGAAACAGATCTTATGTCTTGTAAAACAACTGTTGAAGTTTTAAATAACTACATTTATTCAAAATAACAGAAAAAGAAAAAGCATCTCCACATTTCAGTTCAACTAAATAAAAATGCGAAGATGCTTTAAGAAATTACATTACCAGAGCCATTATAGCTTTTTGAACGTGAAGCCTGTTTTCTGCCTCATCAAAAATTACAGAGTTTGGTGAATCAGCCACTTCGTTTACAACCTCCTCACCCCTGTGTGCAGGAAGACAGTGCATAAATAAATAATCGCTTTTGGCATTCTTAACTAATTTCGGGTTTACCTGGTACCTTGCAAATTTTTTCTTTCTTTCCTGTGCTTCCTGTTCCTGCCCCATACTTGCCCAAACATCAGTATAAACAATATCTGCATTCTTAACTGCTGCAACCGGATCGTCGGTAATTTCTATTTTTGATCCCATATATTTGGCAAACTTTTTGGCATTCTCGACAATATCTTTAATTGGTTTGTAACCTGATGGAGAAGCAATTGCTATATTCATCCCAACTTTGGAGCAGCCGTTTAATAAGCTGTGAGCCATATTGTTGCCATCGCCAATGTAAGCAAGCTTTAAGCCTTTTAACACACGCTTCTTTTCAAGAACAGTAAAAAGATCGGTAAGTACCTGGCAGGGATGCAGAAGATCAGTTAAACCGTTTATAACCGGAATGCCGGCATACTTTCCAAGATCCACAACATCCTGATGATCAAATGTTCTTATCATAATTCCATCTAAATATCTGCCAAGAACTTTTGCTGTATCAGAAATACTTTCACTTGTTCCTAACTGAAGATCATTAGGGCCGAAATACATTCCTATACCGCCTAGTTGATAAATTCCTGTTTCAAACGATACTCTTGTTCGGGTAGATCTCTTGGTGAATATCATACCAAGTGTTTTTCCTTCAAGATATTTGTGAGGTTCACCGGTATATAATTTTTCTTTAAGTGATTTACTAACATCAAAAATTTGATAAATCTCTTCAATTGAAAGATCGGCAATTGAAATAAGATTTTTCCCTTTCATATTTATAGCCATTTATAACTCCAATTTATTTGTATGTTTAATAAAAAATTATAATTCAGATACAATTTTAGTTCCACTGTCAGGGTTTCCAAGCTGTTTCGATTCTGTAATAATAGTTTCCTTTCCACCATTTCTTATAAAGTGAATTGCAGCTTTGATCTTGGGTTCCATACTGCCGGCTGCAAAATGTCTTTCTTTAAGATACTGCTCCGCCTGTTCAACAGTTATTTTATCAAGAGCTATTTGACCAGGTTTATTAAAATTCAAGTACACTTTGGCAACATCTGTAAGAATAAAGAAATCGTCTGCTTTAATTTCATAAGCAAGCAGTGCTGAAGCAAGGTCCTTATCAATTACTGCTTCTATACCTTGAAGATATTTTTTCTCATCTTTATAAACCGGAACTCCGCCACCGCCTGTTGCAATTACAATATTTCCCTTTTTTACAAGGTCTTTTATTATCTTTTTATTTAAAACATCTTTCGGTTCTGGAGATGCAACAACCCTGCGCCAGCCTCTTTTACCGGGATCTTCTTTAAAGATAAGATTATTTGCCCGTGCAAGAAGATCTGCTTCCTCTTTAAGATAAAATGCGCCTACCGGTTTAGTGGGATTTTCAAAAGCCGGATCATATTTATCTACTAAAACCTGAGTAACTACAGTTACAACATTCCGTCTTATTTTTTTTTCTGCAAGAATATTTCTAAGCTGACGCTCTACCATGTAACCGATTCCTCCCTGGGAATCAGCAACACAAATATCTAAAGGCATTTTAGGAATTTTATAAGTATTGTAACCCGCTTCATTTCTTAGAAGAATATTTCCCACCTGCGGTCCATTACCGTGTGTAATTACAATGTTAAAATCATCTTCAAGAAGCTTAATAAGATTTATGCAAGTATCGTAAGTATTTTTTTCCTGCTGCTGAATTGTACCTATTTCATTTCCCCTCAACAGTGCATTCCCGCCTAATGCAACAACCGCAATTTTTTTCATAAAAATCCTGTTTACATTTTATTGTATTATACAATATTTTAACATAAATAATATACAAACTTAATTAAGGCACCCTTTAAATAAAATCATTTTTATTAGCATAATGGCTATTTTTATTCGTTTTTATACAATTTTTTATTTATAATATTAAGTAAATGGACAATAAGGAAAAATTATTATCAGACGACCTGTTAAAGCCCAATAATATGATTAGGCTGTATGCATCAGGTGCTTTTCCTATGGCAGATAGTCAGACAGGGCATATAAACTGGTTTATGCCTGAAACAAGATGTATAATTCCCCTTAATAAATTTAACATTCCAAGATCACTAAGTAAGTCTGCTGAAAGATTAAATTATGAAATTCGTTACGATTCCGATTATTTATCAGTAATAAAATATTGCTCGGCAAGAAAGGAAACCTGGATATCTGAAAAAATTATTGATGCGTATAAAAGATTATATAAACGAGGTCATCTTCATACTGTTGAAACCTGGAAAGATAATGTATTAGTCGGAGGTTTATACGGAATAACTTTCCGCGGTGCTTTTTTTGGTGAGTCAATGTTTTCTTTAGTTTCTCAGGCATCTAAAATAGCATTAATCCATCTTGTGAAGAGACTAGAAGATAAAAATTTTGTTTTGCTCGATGTACAGTATTTAACAGAGCATTTGAAGATGTTCGGTGCGGTTGAAATAAACTGGGATGAATATCAGAGCCTGCTTAGAGAGTCTTATATAATAAACAGCGAATTTTGAATTATTTATTCATAACAGATTTTATCTTGCCTGATAATTCCTTTTTTGTAAATGGTTTTGCTATGTAGTCATCAAAGCCTTCGCTTAAAAATCTTTCCCTGTCACCAACCATTGCGTGCGCTGTAACTGCTACTACAGGTATTGAAGCATACTGCTGTTTTTTTCTAAGTAATTTTATCAGGTCAAGTCCGTTTATACCCTTGCCAAGACTTATATCAAGAAGAATTAAATCATAATTATTTTTCTGCATTATTAATATGGCTTCTTCACCTGTTGCCGCTGTATCTACAAGGAATTCTTTTCTCAAAAATAATGATATAACACTTCTCGAAGCAGGATCATCATCCACAACAATAACTTTTTCCTTCAATTTATTTTCATCAACAGCTGCATCATCACTTATAACAACAGGTTGAGCATTTTCCTGAACTGACTTAACAACCGGAATAGTAATTATAAAAGTTGTACCTTTTCCAAATTCACTTACAAAATCGATTCTACCGCTTAACAATTCAACAAACTTTTTCGTTATGGTTAAACCAAGTCCTGTACCCTCATAATGTCTGCTTAAGCCTTCGCTTGCCTGACGAAATTCATCATAAATAATTTTTCTGCTTGAGTCTGGTATTCCTATCCCGGTATCCACAACTTTAATGGTTAAAAAAGATTTCTCCTCTTCATTTTCAAGTTCTGCCTCGATAAGTACTCCACCCTGTTCAGTAAACTTAATTGCATTACTAACAAGATTATTAAGTATTGATCTGATAATTCTTGTATCAGCCTTAAATGAGATATTTTCCTGATTAAATTTTGATCTGATATATATATTTTTCTTTGAAGTTACTGATGCAAAAACAGAAATAACTTCATCAACAAGTTGTTTTAGAGAAATGTGTTCATAATTAATAATAACTTTACCAGCTTCAATTTTGGAAAGATCCAGCATATGATTTAATGTTTCCAGGAGTCTTTCACCCCCGGTGTAAATGCTTTTCAGCATTGCTTTCCAATTCTCATCTTCTGTTTCTAGAGAAAGAAGTTCAGCATAACCAAGAATGCCAATAAGAGGTGTACGAAGTTCGTGACTCATATTAGCAAGGAAATTAGATTTGATCTTATTTAGTTCTTCGGCATTTTCTTTAGCTGAAATTAATTCAAGATTGGTTTTTTCTCTTTCTATTGCACCGCCAATACTTGCAGCCGCTGCTTTTAGAACAGATATTTCACTTTCCGTCCATTCACGTTCAGTGGTGCAATCATCGAAACCAATAAATCCCCAAAGCTCATTCTTTATTTTAATAGGCACTTCAAGTATGGAAAGGATGTCTTCATTTTCCATAATTCGTTTTTGCTTCTCAGGCAGATTTTTTATAAGAGACCAGATGAATCCGCCTTCCAGAAAGACATGGTACCACTCAGCAAACACCGGATCATAAGGAAGCATTTGAAGTTCGGGATTATTTATCTGTGCTTCAACATTATTAGCAACCCATTCGTATTTTTGGGACATATAATGCTTTCCGGTTTTTTCTTCGGTTTTATTTTCAAACAAGTAAACACGATCTACAGAAGCACTTTCACCTAAAAAAGCTAAGGTTTTCTTGATGGCGATATTAAAATCTTTTTCAACAAGCAGGACATTGGATGCTTCTGCGACTCCATATAGAATCTTTTGCTGGCGAAGCAAATTGTCTTCCATCCGTTTTTTAAGAGTAATATCTTTAATAGTGCCTATGCTTGCAATTTTACCTTTATAATTAATTAAGCGAACACTCATATTAACAAAAACCCTTGAACCGTCTTTATGAAGCATTCGCCATTCATAGCTGGTTGGAATATTTTCACCGGCCAGTCTTCGTTTATAATTAGTCAATACAAGATCCTGATCTTCAGGGGCAACAAGTTTAGTAAATTCAATATCAAGAAGTTCTTCAATAGAATAGCCAACTATATCTGCAAATGCTTTATTCACAAAATTCAACTTTGCATCCTGAATCAGAAATACACCATCCTGCATACTATCTACAAGTGTTCTGTACTGCTCTTCGGATTGAGCTAAAGCAGCGTCCGCTATTTTTCTTGAGGTAATATCGCGGCAGGAAAATATCATTCCGTAAGGTTCGTTAGCCTTATTCCTAAGTATTTCTCCATTAACCTCAAAATCGAAAGATGTGCCGCTTTTATTAATAAAAGCATATTCCTTTGAGCCTAATTTATTTATTGATCTTTCAGCAAAATTCTTAACAGCTTTTTCTCTGTCCTCAGTAACAATAAAATCAAATACACTTTTTCTTTTTATCTCCTCAAAATGGGAATAACCGCTCAGCCTGACTCCAAGATCGTTCATAAACATAATTTTACCTTCGAGATCAGTGATCACAATCATATCCGGAAGTGTAGCTATTAGTTTTTTATAAAGTTCCTCGTTTTCTATTAAAGCTTCCTGAGCTTGTTTCTGTTCTGTAATATCAGCAATAAAACCTTCAACAGCTTCAATTTTGCCATTACTATTTTTAACACCGCTTCCCTGTTCCCAAACCCATTTAGTTTTATTATCTGCAGTATTTATCCTATAATTAATACGAAATGCTCTGTTATTATTAATAGCATTTGTAACCTCATCAAAAACCATTTCACGATCTTCAGTATTTATGAGTTCGGCGTAAGAAATTATTTTATTTTTTATCAAGGCATCAGGCGGATATCCTGTTAATTCAAAGGCACCTTCGTTTACAAATTCCATTGTCCAATTTCTGTCATACGCACATCTGTAGGCCATTCCGGGTAGGTTTGACATTAAATTTAAAAGCTGCCGTTGACTTTCCCGCAAAGCTCTTTCAATTATTTTCCGGTCGCTTATATTTCTTAAAATTGCATGAAATGCAATTTGTATCTGGTTTTTAACTATTGGAACTGCTCGCAGTTCAAAATCTATAAGTGATCCATCTTTTCTTATTCCCTGTATTTCAAAAGGTGGAATTTCTTCTCCGGTAAGAAGCTTGTTAAGGTAGGTGAAAATTCTTTTAGCAGATTCATTTGTAATAACTTTGCTGGTAAATAAATTATTGCCCAGCATTTCTACTTTTTTCCAGCCGCTTTCAATTTCAAATTTTTTATTCAAATCGATGAAGTTTCCTCTTCGATCGATAATAACAATCATATCACCTGCCTGCTCAAATGCAAGCCTGTACTGCTGTTCACTTTGCTTTAATGCTAGTTCAACTCTTCTTCTTTCAGTGAGATCAATTACTGTTGCCTGATATTCTGAAAAAACACCACGGCTGTCAAAAAGTGAAGTAATGCTCCATTCTGTCCACCTGATATCATCAGAAAATTTAAGTCGACAGGTTAATTTTGTAACTGAGGCGCCAGGTGTGAGAGAATTGAAAATATTATCGAATATTTCAGAATCATCTGGATGAATATCCGGTGAGAAAACATTATTAAAAATTTTTTCTGATGTGAGATTAAAAAAATCGAGGAAGCTCTTATTTGCAAAAACTACTTTATGACCCGGCAAAAAATGATAAATAATTACCGGCAGATCATCCAATAGTGTGGTATGAAAATCAAATTCCTTTTTATTTGTTTGATTACCGGACATAACTCAATTATTTATATAAACTCATTATTTCCTGAAACAAGGAATTTTTATAAAGGAATTATTCCAAACAGTTCTTGTTTGAAAAATATTATTATCATTAAGTATAGTAATTATGTATCAATAAGTAAATATGCCTGCAAAAAATTAATACTGCTTTAAATTCTGATAATAATAAGTTCCTGCTGAGGTTTTGTAATAAATTCACAACCGTCTTTAGTGATGACAACTTCTTCTTCTATGGTTGAAACCCCGTATCCTTTAACAGGTAACCTTGGTTCAATTGTAAAAATCTGACCTTCTTCTAAAGGCATATAAGGTGTTCTTCCATATTTTTCCCATCTGGGAAACAATCCTGCACCTCCGTCATGAACCGACCGACCAAGCTGATGCCCCAGTCCATGTGGATATTCTTCATATCCTTGTTGAGTTATATAGTTTCTTGCAATGTCATCCATTTCAACACCCTTAACACCCGGTTTGAGTGCATCAGCAACCATCTGGATAGCATCGCAAATAACTTCAAAACCTTTCTGTACATCTTCAGGCGCAGCTATTTCATTATCGTTAAGTACATACCAGGTGCGTTGAATATCTGAACAATAACCGTTAAGCTTGATACCAAAATCCATATTTATCATATGTCCTTTTTCAATTTTTCTTTCAGTAGGACCTGAATGGGGACCTGCCGGATCAGGTCCTGTAAAAACTGCGGGACAATGCGTCTCCTCCCAAGCGAGTTCGTAGCCTTTTTCCTCAACAACAGACTTAACATAATTTGCTACATCCAGTTCACTTAAACCAGGTTTAATATAACTGGTGACCATATCAAATATTTTCAGGGTTTCATCGGCAGCATGTTTCATTAAGGCAAGTTCTGCTTTAGATTTTCTGCCACGCAAAGCAGAAATAACTTCTTCGGCACTTATCAAACGGTTTATAAAATCTGTTCCTTCCAAATGATCAAGTAAAATTTGATACATTCCATATGTTAAACCATCGGCTAAAACAGAATTTTTTGAATAATTGATTGCAATGCTTTGGGGATTTTTTTTCGTGATGTATTCAACCAAAGGTTCGCGTATTGATTTAACATAGCCTGTAACATTTTTATATACACCAGCTGCAACAAAATTTTCCAGTTCCATCTGCCCAACTATTGCAGTTTTATCACCATCTTTATTAATGATAAATGCAGACTGCCAGGTGGAACTGTTACCCACGGTAATATCCATAACAGGATCTTTAAGAGCACCTGTTTCGCGGACAAAAGTTATCCACATATCAATATTTTTTTCTTTAAGAATCTCTACCGCCTGATTGGTTTTTTCTTTAATTATCTCGAATGACATGATTACCTCTGGTATAAATATAAAAAGTGGTATTAAGATGTGTTAAATTATAATTTTTATTGCCTATTTGCCATTCACTATTAATTATTTGACAACGTACTAATTTTAGGTTAAGGAAAACTTAATCGATATTTTCAACAAGCCAGTTATGAAGCGGACTCATTTTTTTGTAAACCCCAAAACAGAAATCAACTAAATTATTTTTAGTAAGGTCAGTTAAGCTAGATTGATCATTATAAATATATAAACCACTGTGAAGTAACAGCTCAACATAATTAGGAGGCACATCAAATCCTTTAGGAATTCTTTTTAAAGTTCTGCCTCCAAGCTTATATTTTGCATTTTTGAATATCTTCTTTAAAAGATTGTTTAACTCGTTTCCCTTTAAAGGATCAGCAACTTTTTCTCTGTAAACTTTAAGTTGTTCCTTTGTAAACATATACATACCTGCGGCAAGAAATATATTGCCAGGTTCAAGGTGAAAATAATAACCAGAACACTCCATTTTTTTACCTGACCCTTCCCAAAGTAAGATGCCTAAATTAGTTTTATAAGGCGCCTTATTTTTTGAAAATCTCACATCTCTATGAAGACGGAAAATTGATTTGTCAATTCGTGGAAAGAATTGTAGTTCCGGATTAATCTTTGATAATTTTTCACCTAAATCAACGACAAATTGAGCGGCAGGTTCAAGTAATTCAATAGTAAACCTGTCCCTATTCTCTTCAAACCACTCTTTATTATTATTCTTTGATAAATCAGAAAGATACCGTAGAGAGAGATGGGGAAATATAGTTGCTCTTTTCATTAGAATTCTCTGCATTTATTTATCGTAATAATATCATTTTTTTTGTCTGTTTAAAATTTCCAGCACTTATTGTATAGAAATATACTCCCGAACTCAAACCATACGCTTTGAATTCTAACTCATAAAAACCGGAAGATTGTTCTTCATTAACAATGGTTCTCACTTCTCTGCCTAAAATATCGAAAACTTTAATTTGAACTGAATAAAATAACGCTTCATTTGAAATAGAATGTGGCAATGAGTATCTTATTTTCGTATCAGAATTAAAGGGGTTAGGAAAGTTCTGATATAACTTAAAATCAGTTACAGTTATTTGAGAATCAACATCTGGAATCGTAAATCTTAAAATCACACCATCCTGTCCACAGGCAAACCCAAGAGTATCATTAACAAATTGAAGATCAAAAATGGCACTGGTATCCGGTGTATCTAGCATCTGCCAGTTTATACCCCCATCTGAAGTATATAGAAAAAATATACCCGATGCCGACCATCCTTCATCAGGAGTTCTGAAATCAAGTGCGTACGATAAAGTATAGTAAGGGATTTCTGTAGTTATCCAGTTTAAGCCCGCATCAGAAGTTGTTACGGTTACAACTGGATAAATAAACTCAGGATCACCGCTTAGTGCAATTACATTTAATGAATCTTTAATATGGAAATCAAATACTTCATCGGGACTAACCCCTTCGGCTGTCCAGTTAAAACCGCCATCTGATGTACGCCACATAACACCAGCCTGATCCCGGCTACCTCCAGACGCATAGCCCAGTATATTGTCATAAAATTTGAATTTAATTACAGGATATTCAGAAATAATACTTGAATCGACGTGCATACGTGCCCAGTTTTGCCCACCGTCTGAAGTTCTGGCTATAAAGTCGCCTCCGATGAATCCGGTTAATGAATCAAGAAAAAATACAGTCCTAAAAAAAACAAATTCATCGGGATATTCTTGAACACTCCAGGTGTCACCGCCATCTGCTGTAGTTAATATTTTAGTAATGTACGGAGGAGTGAACGGGAAAGTGATTATCCATCCAAGATTCTTATTTAGAAAAAACAAATCATATATTGTACTGGTAATACCTGTGTTAACAATTGTCCAATCATCACCACCGTTTGTGGTTCTGATCATTACGCCGTTTCTACCAGCAGCCCATCCGTAATTCTCATCTACAAAGTACAGGTTCCTTAACAATTCGTTTGTTGGTGAATTGATAACCTCCCAATCAGTTTGGGCATTAGAAATATTATTCAAAGAGAATAAAATCAGGAAGAATATAGAATGTTTTGATAAAATTTTCATTTCAAAGAATATATAACAAACCAAATACGAACTAAATTAGTGAGAAATGCAGTAAGTTGAAATTCTATTTCTGAAGCAAAACTTTCTAATCAATTAGAGTTATTGAATCTCCAACTTTTACTGTTCCGTTAGAAAAGGCTATTAAATTCATACCAAATAAAACTTTGTTCTTGAAATTACGATAAGTTGCCAATGTTCTTAACGGTTCTTCGCTCCTTACGGCTGTTTCCTGGTCAGTGGTTGTAATAACACATCTGGCACAAGGTTTAACAGCTTTGAACTTAACATCACCAATATTAAAGTTTTTCCACTTGTCTTCTTCAAAGGGTTTTCCGCCGCTAATTACAAAATTAGTCCTGAAACGGTTCATTGGGAGTTTTACTATCATTTTTGAATTAAGATCATTCAGTGATGACTGACCGATTATCAAAAACGGATAAGCATCAGCAAAACTTACAATTTTATCTTCGCTAATAAATTTTTTCTCTACAATTCTTCTTTCATCATCAGGCATTTTTACAAGACGGCATTTCATCTTTAAGGTTTCGGAAAACCAATCGTCATATTCTTTGTTTACGGGAACTGCTTTGCATTTATCATCCCAGATAATCACATCAATTCTTTCATCGCTGAAAAATTTTAACGGAATTGAAATAGCTGGTAATGAACTATCTGATTTATATTTTACACTTAGATTATTTTCAGACAAAGATAATTCCATCAACGCCATCTGTGGAAAGTCGCGTTGAGTGATAAACACACCTTTATCATCAACCAGGAGCCATCTTCTGTCGTATTGAAGTCCGCGTTCTTCAACAACTGAAGATTGAAGCGATATTCCTCCGAGGGATTTTACGGGAAAAATATTTATTTCAGAAAGAGTTAAACTATTCAATTTATATACTCCAAATATTCTTCAATAAATTTAATACCGAAATGTGTATCAACCGAAACCCAGTAAAGTTCTTTTCCTTTTGCGAATACATAATGACTTTGCCCCATACCAAAGCACCTGTAAATCTCTTTGCCTGATATATTAACAAATTCAGGATTGATAAAAACAGAATTTTCCGGTGATATTTTATTTATCATTTTTTCATATTCAGTTTGAGCAGTTAGTTCGTCATTATAATATGTGATATAAATAATTGAACTGCCAATTGGTGAAGAATAAAAACCAATCTCGTTTTTGTCGGGAGCTACTTCCTGAAAGTGAAGTTCATCAACAAATTTTTTAGCCTCTGAGCCGGTAAGTTTTTTTTGCAGTTTGAGCTCAAAAAATTCTTCAGGCAGAAGGTTTTTTTCTGATGAACAGCCTATCAGTAATAATAACAGTACAAAGAAACTGAACCTTAAATAAATCATATTGCCTTTTTAATTTTATCTGTTAATTTACTTACTGGCGGATCAAATTTCTCCATAAAAAATTCAAAATACAGTTTATCGCCAATGGATTCAATCACGCCGCTTTTTTGAATAGTTTCCTTGTATGTGCTATAACACGCCAGTGCTTTTTTCATAGCATCAATGTCATTTGTTTTAAGCGGTATTATGCAGTCAATCATTTCCATTTCGGATCTTTTCAATCTTGCCTTGCCGTTAACAAAAGTTTCGCCGCCTTCATCAGGAAGTGTAATGAAGGCAAGTCGTTTTAAATAGTCAGCACTACTTTCTTTCATTTCAAGAAAAACCCTTTTTACCACTGCATGCATTACTAAATGATCGTGAAAACCGCTTATACCGTGAACGGGATAAGAAACTAAAACATCCGGTTTAATTTTTTCAATTTCTTTTCTCAACGAGTCTTCAATAATTCTAGGATCCATTTCTCTTAAACCACTATCAGGGAAATCATCAACTCTCATTCCTGTAAGTCCGAGAGTTTTCTCAACTGCAAGCATTTCTTTATATCTGACTTCGCCCATTTCCTCAACAGTTAAACCTAACCTAAACCGTTGTTTTGTTGCTCCGCCTTTTGTAAGAGTGTAAAGATAAACCTGATGTCCTTCGGCTAGTTGTGAATGCATCGCTGCTGCAGGTCCAAATGATTCATCATCGGGGTGTGGAAATATGTAAAGAATCAGCATTTCATTTGCCTTTCAGTGTTATCAATACAACTTCAGGAGTTGAATTGTAGCGAACAGGAGAAATTGACATTCCAAGTCCGCCGTTAATAATTGCAAGCATATCATCAAAATAAAAATCCCCTTTTACATATTTTGTTTCAATTAAAGTTGGGGAAAGCTTTATAAATGGGAACCAGAAAGTTATCTGTCCTCCGTGCGTATGACCAGCAAGAAACAAATCATAACCGTTTTCCCTTGCATTGTTGATCAAAAATTTCTGCGGCTGATGAGTAAGAAAAATTTTAAAATCTTTATGATTTTCATTGGATATTTTGGTTAATAATTCATTCGATATTGTTTCTACATAAGTATTTGTAATAAATGTTATTCCAATCCTGGCAGAATTAATCTCCAAATTACGAACATCATTGTCAACCATCTCTACATTATATTTTGTTAAGGCTTCACTTATTTCCCGTATACTTCTTCTTGTATCCCTTCTGTATGCCCAGTTATCATGATCACCGACGCAAGAGTATACACCATATTTTGATTTAATTTTACCTATAAATTTGGCTGCCGTTTCAATGTAATCTGGAGTTGAAGTAATAACGTCTCCGGCAATTAACACAAGATCCGGATTTGTTGAGTTAACAGCATCTATATAATTCGATAATCTTCTTTCATTTGTATGCCTGTCTGCCTGTAAATCTGAAATAAAGGTGATTCTGAATCCTTCAAGATCATCAGGAAGATTTTCTTTGACAAATTCAACCTCTCTTATATCGATTGAATGATAATCATATATAACTCTAACCGGGACATAAATTATAAAGAAGATAATTATAACTAAAAAAAGTTTTGCCTGATAAGAAATTATCTTTGGTTTATATTTTTTATAAAAAGGGAAAAGTATAATCTTAATAAGATCTACCAGAATAAATACAATAATTGTCTGTGAAATTATTAATAGGATAATCCAGAACGGGAAGATTACAAAGTAATCCATCAATGTATTTTGCGGAAATAATATAGATTGCCCGGTAATTACCGCATATACAGAATTTATTATCAGAAGCAATGGATATAGATTCAGTAAGAATAAAAACAAGTACAGAATGGTTTTAATTTTCTTTTCCGGAAATGCCGGAAATAGAAATTTGCCCACAAGTACTACTTTTTTATAAAAGTATAACTGAAGTAAAAATAAAATTACAACAGCAATAAGTATTCGGAGAATGATCCACATATTTAAACTGAACAACTTTCCATAATTATTTTTAACTTATTAAGCATATTTAAGTAATGAGTCCCTTTCCAATAAATTTTATTGCACTTTTTGCAAATAAAAAATTCACTCTGACTCTCTTTAACTTTTTGCGGAATTCTATCCAAAATTATTTCTTTATTAATAGCTGCAAGTAAAGTATTGCATTCAAAGCATCTAGAAAAAAGTTGCAATGATTTTTCCAGATGAAATCTTTTGATAACCTCGCCAGTCTGCTTTATCGGATCTGAGTTACGGATATAATAACCGTGAGTAACTGCTTTAATTTTCAATAATTCTGCATCCTGTGTTAAAATTGCTCTTCTTTCATTTAATGAAATATGAGCCATTTCAGAATCAGAAATGACATTGAAATACAAAGTATCAATTCCCAGCATTCTTAAATTCCTGGCAAGTTTTCCAAGATGGACATCACATAAGAATTTAGAATTCCTTAAAGGTTCTGGACGAAGATGCTGAACTTCAGAAACATCAAATGATTCAAAAACAGGATATACAGAAATATCATCTTTATCATTAACAAGGTAGTCAAATGAAACTGACTTGCCATTTACAAGTATCATATCTACCTCTGTATGGGGAACGCCTAAAGATTCAATCAGATCTTTAACAGAAGTTCTGTCGATGAACTGGTCTGTGAACCGGGTCTTCTTTTTATTATAAGGAAGGAAGTCGTTAAGTTCTTCATAGAATCGGAGAGAAACAGACTTAAATTTTACTTTCATGATAAAGGCAAATTTAAGAATTCAATTAAATGATGAATTCCTTCATTTAATTCTTCTGATAATAATAAATCAGCAGATATTAAAAATTTCAATTTTATTTTCTATTCTT
>DATHSU010000048.1:0-1753 GCA_035463895.1 Ignavibacteriaceae bacterium
TAAGTGGTCATTAAGAATAGCAGATTTAAAATTACTAAGTTATTACTACTCCGGTTTATTTGATGGTCTTGCAGGTAAAAAAGGAATTGCAAATAAATCATTCAATGGAATTACAAAACCAAAGGATATTATATTAACTATAGATTATGAATTGTTTCTCGGCGAGTCGACTGGAAAAGTAAAAGAAACCATGATCGAACCGACTCAAAAACTCATATCAATTCTTGATAAGAATGGTTCAAAGATGACCGTATTCTGGGATATTCTGCATTATTACAGACTGCTTGAACTCGAGAAGCAGTATCCTGAACTAAAGAAGGATAAATTATTGATTGAAGAACAGATTTTAGAATTAGCAAGAAAAGGTCATAGTATTCAATTACATCTTCATCCCCATTGGTTAGACGCGGAATATCAAAACAATAAATGGACTTTCAATTATGAGAGATTTAAGCTGCATAATTTATCGGTGGAGAATAATCCGAAAGATATTAATACAATATTGGGCTGTATTACTATAACTAAGAACTTAATGGAAGATTTGATCAGAAGAGTTAATCCGGACTACAAAGTTACTACATTCAGAGCCGGCGGTTATTTAATTGAGCCTTTTAGCATGCTGAAAGATGCACTGGCAGCAAATGAAATAAAAATTGACAGCTCGGTTTGTCCCGATTTAGTCAACGATAATGAGTTGTTCTCATTTAATTTTAAGTCCTATCCGAATAAGCAAAAGTACAACTTTGAGTTTTCACCAAAAGATATTGTAAATACAAGAAGTTTCACAGAAATACCTATAACTACTGTTAAAATACCCACGCTAATTAATATATATTTTTCTTTTATTCGAAGAATGAAATATCCTGATCTTGAAAGTGAACGAAAAGGAAGTGGTACCGGTGACTATTTCAAATCAAATAGATATACTGATTTAATGAAGTTGATCTCATTATTACGCCCTTCTGTCAGACAGCTTACTACAGATAGTTGTTTTAAAGAACGCTTCTCGTATAAGCTGAAGAAGATTCCTGATTATTCTAATATGATTTTACATCCTAAGTTATTAAACAGCCATACATTGAGGATTTTGGAAGACTATGTATCAACAAATAAGGTTTGTTTCATTTCAATAAAAGACTTCACTAAATAGCATAAATAATTAGAATTATTGTATAAAAAATTATATGTTTTATTGCTGATTTTGGCCCGGTATTTGTTTAAGAAAAGCGCATAAAAAATGTCTGTAAACCCTCTCCCCCGGAGTATCCATTATAAATAATTTTGAAAGTAGTTACGCTAAAAAACCCGCATCTGTTATTTAATAGCGGGATAACATACAAAATAATATATGAAGAATTTCCTTAATAGATATAAATTTTACATTGGGGCAGCAGTATCCATCGGACTTCTTTATCTTGCATTAAGAGGTATTGATCCTGATAAATTATTATATTATTTCAGTATTGATAATCTTGATATTGTTATTTATGTATTTATTGTAAATTTTATTTTGAGGATTATTATTGCCCTCCGATGGAACAAACTGCTTGATATTTTTCCTGAAAATAAGTTTGTTACAACATTTCATTATACAAACATCGGCTACTTTGCAAACAATTTTCTCCCTGCCCGTTTAGGGGACGTTATAAAATCCTACCTGCTGGCAAAAAAGCAGAATTATAATAAAACCCTTGTATTTACTTCCGCAGTAATAGAAAGAATTTTTGATCTTATGGGTTTGTCTGCCCTGTTC